>JBFJTG010000030.1:0-27669 GCA_041625575.1 Litorivivens sp. | reverse complement strand
TGATCTGCAAGGCGAATCAGTCAATAAATTCGATCAGCTCACACTGCGTGACCTTGATGCGGCAACCAAAGCACTAGCTGCAGAAAAAGGGCTTAAAGGTGTGTTGGTGACGAGCGCGAAATCTGTGTTTATCGTCGGCGCTGACATCATGGAATTCACCGACATGTTCAAGCTGGCGGATGACGATCTCAAGGCTCAGATCCGGGAAGCAAACGGCATTTTCAGCCGCTTCGAAGATCTGCCGGTACCTAGCGTTGTGGCAATCAACGGCATAGCGCTCGGTGGCGGTTTTGAAATGTGTCTGGCCTGCGACTACCGCGTGATGTCCAGCAAGGCGCGTGTTGGCTTGCCTGAAGTAAAACTGGGTATCAACCCCGGCTTTGGCGGCACAGTTCGTTTGCCGCGTGTAATCGGCCCGGACAATGCGACGATGTGGGCAGCGACAGGCAATGATCAGAAGCCTGAAGCAGCACTGAAAGACGGCGGTGTAGACGCTGTTGTAGAACCGGAAAAATTGCGCGAAGCGGCGCTGGACTTGCTGGGCAAGGCTATCGACGGCACCTTTGACTACAAGGCGCGTCGCCAGGAAAAACTCGAGCCCGTTCAGCTGAACGATATCGAGCGAATGATGGCTTTCACAACCGGTAAGGCAATGGTTGCCCAGCAGGCCGGCACGAAAATGCCTGCGCCCCTGACGGTTTGTAAGTCGATGGAAAAAAGCGCTGGCCTGAAGCGCGATGAAGCGATCGAAGTTGAAATAGAGCATTTCGCTAAGCTTGCGAAGACGCCTGAAGCTGCGGCATTGGTTGGACTGTTTCTGAATCAGCAAGCCCTTGGCAAGCGCAACAAACAGTGGGAAGACAAAGCCGGAGCCGTTAGTAAGGCCGCTGTCTTGGGTGCGGGAATCATGGGTGGCGGCATTGCCTACCAATCCGCTTCAAAAGGCACGCCTATTTTGATGAAAGACATTGCTGATGCGGGTCTTGATCTGGGCATGAGCGAAGCGAGCAAACTGCTTGCCAAGCGTGTCGACAAAGGTCGCATGTCTGCGCTGCAGATGGGCGACATACTGCGCAGCATTCGCCCCACGCTTGATTACACCGGTTTTGATAAAGCCGACGTGATTGTCGAAGCGGTTGTCGAAAACCCCAAGGTTAAGCACGCGGTATTGGCCGAATGTGAGAAGCACATTCGCGAAGATGCGGTTCTGGCCTCTAATACATCGACAATATCCATAACTTACTTGGCAGAGCCTCTGTCTCGCCCTGAAAACTTCTGCGGTATGCACTTTTTCAACCCCGTGCATCAAATGCCCCTGGTTGAAGTCATTCGCGGCGCCAAAACCAGCGAAGATACGATTGCCCGGGTTGTTAAATACGCCGTGCAAATGGGTAAAACCCCCATCGTTGTTAATGATTGCCCCGGTTTCTTTGTTAACCGCGTGTTGTTCCCGTATTTTGCCGGCTTTGACATGCTGGTGCGCGACGGTGTTGATTTCCGCCGCATCGATAAGGTTATGGAAAAATTCGGCATGCCAATGGGGCCGGCCTACCTGATGGACGTAGTCGGTATCGATACCGGTTACCACGCGGCCGAAGTGATGGCTGAGGGTTTCCCGGATCGCATGCGCCACGATTACACAGGCATTTCAGAAATGATGTTTAAAGCTGATCGTTACGGCCAGAAAAACGGCATTGGCTTTTATCGCTACGAGCAGGACAAGCGCGGTAAGCCTCGTAAGGTTGAAGACGACGCGGCCTTGAAAATGCAGAGCGAAGCTGCAAAAGGTTCACTCGAAATTACTGATGAAGACATCGTGGCACGCATGATGATTCCAATGTGCGTAGAAACAATGCGCTGCCTGGATGAAAAAATTGTGAGCTGCCCCGAAGATGCCGATATGGGCTTGATCATGGGCATCGGCTTCCCGGTATTCCGTGGCGGCGCTTTGCGTTACATAGACCAGATGGGTGCTAAAGCATTCTGTGAAATGACCGACCGTTTCTCCGATCTCGGCAAGTTGTATGAGCCTACCGAGAGCCTGCGGGCAATGGCCGCAAACGGCGAACATTTTTTTAACTAATCTGGTGCAGGAGCAAGAATATGAGTTTTAAAGATACTGATGTTGTAATTGTCGATTGCGCCAGAACCGCGATGGGGCGGTCTAAAAATGGCGTGTACCGCAATGTGCGTGCCGAAAATATGTCGGCGGCTCTGGTTGATGGCCTGTTGGCGCGTAACCCCGAGTTAGATCCGGCTGATATCGAAGACGTGATCTGGGGCTGTGTAAACCAGACGCTGGAACAGGGCTGGAACATTGCCCGCATGATGTCTGTGCTCACCGTTATTCCGCACACGGTTGCCGGCCAAACTGTTAGCCGCCTGTGTGGTTCTTCCATGTCGGCGCTGCATACTGCTGCTCAAGGCATCATGAGCGGCAATGGAGACGTGTTTCTGGTTGGCGGTGTCGAGCATATGGGCCACCTTGCCATGAACCACGGCATCGATCCCAACCCGCAGGCGAGCAAGCACGTTGCACGCGCCGCCGGCATGATGGGCATGACCGCCGAAGCTCTGGGCATGTTGCACGGCATTACTCGTGAGCAGCAAGATCAGTTCGGTATGCGTTCGCATTTACGCGCTCACGATGCCCAGCAAAATGGTCGCTTCGACAATGAAATCATTGCCATCGAAGGCCATGACGACGACGGCATGAAAATCATGGTGACGCAGGACAATACCATTCGCGGCGATACTACACTGGAAAGTCTGGCTGGCCTGAAGCCGGCTTTTGATCCGCGCAACGGCACAGTAACGGCCGGCACCAGCTCGCAAATTGCGGATGGCGCATCGGTCATGCTGGTGATGTCCGGTGCCAAGGCGAAGGCCATCGGTGCAAAACCCCGCGCGCGTGTTATCGGTATGGGTGTGGCGGGCGTTGACCCTTCGATCATGGGTTACGGCCCGGTGCCTTCTACCCAGAAAATGCTCAAGCGCGCTGGCATGAGCATGAAAGATATTGACTGCGTAGAGCTGAATGAGGCTTTCGCAGCTCAGGCGCTTCCTGTGCTAAAAGATCTGGAGTTGCTGGATGTGATGGATCAGAAAGTGAACCTGAACGGTGGTGCGATTGCGCTTGGCCATCCTTTCGGTTGTTCCGGTACACGTATCACCGGTACCTTGCTGAATGTGCTGGAGCAGCAGGATAAAACGATTGGTCTTTCGACCATGTGTATCGGCATGGGGCAGGGGATCAGTACCCTGATCGAACGAGTCTAATCGCTCTTCCTGATTAAAAACGGGCTCTTCGGAGCCCGTTTTTGTTTTTGGCTATGCTAACATTCCCTCACCTTTTTTTTGCCTCCCCACAGCAGGTAGTGCATGGCGCTCGTCCCTCAAAAAATAGACGGTTCTCCTGACTCTGTAGTAACGCGCTGGTCAGCAAAGGCCAATGCGGGCGAGTTGCTGTGTCTTGAGTTTGAGCTGCCGCGCTTTTGGCAAAAGTTGCCGGCCACGGACCGACTTTGCGCTATTTATGAGAAGCAGGGCAATGGCGCTCTCCACTTTATAGTTTGTGAGTCAAAGGGGCTGACAGATATTGCCGGCCTCAAATCACTTTCCGATCTGGCCGAGCATAGCGGCGCTGAAGTTTTTGGAACAGACCTTGCTGTAGCGCTTCAGCCCGTCCATATACCGAAACCTTGGGGTGAAGAGATTTGGTTCACGGGAATGGAGGATCGCGGAGTCGCAAGTGCGGGGCACGCAGATAAGGCTACACCTTTGCCCTGGGTGCTCGCGACCTTGCCCTCGGCCTTGTGTAATTTTCATCTGCGCGATTTGATGTTGCTGAAGATCCTCGCGCCGAGACCCGACGACGTTTTTGGTGATCTGTATTTCGAACTTCACGAAGAAAAGCGCGAAGTCTATGTGGTTACTTCGGTAGATAATCGCGCATGGCCGGACGGAATCGGCGCAATTCGCTTCGGCTTCGATCCTGCGTGCAGGGAAAAATATAAAACTGATCAGGCATTTCGCTCCGCCTTTCGTCAGGCGGTAGCCGACTACGAATCCGTGCGCAGGGAAATTGATCTTTTGCTCGACCGGAAAATCGCTGAGGGACAAGCTAACGACCGCGAAGCGCTCTTGAAGGAGCTTCCCCGGCAAGTGCTTGAGCTGGAGCTTGAGTTACGCGGGAAAATGAATAGCTTTACGGCCTTGATGCCGCTAAAGACCGGTGATGTTGTCAAGGTACCCACCTATACGCCTCACGCATTGCAGCACGGGGTGCGCACAATTGAATTTCAGACACCTGTCTACGAGCGCTTGATTGTCGCATTCGCACAAAAGGTCCTTACGCAAGACCATTGGGACACCGAGTCCGCCGTTGCCAAGATGCATTTGGATACGCCGCCACAAGCGGTATCGGAATGTTTGCGAGACAGCGATGGGGTGAAGATCGAGCGAATTGTCGACTTTGATGATTTCGAGGTGCACCGGTATTTGCTGGAGGCCGGTGCTGAGCTGGAACTACCCAGTCCGGAAGAGTATGCCGTCCTCATCGTCATTCAGGGACGGTTGCCGCTGGGAGCATGTGGTCTCGGTCCAGAGCAGGCTGTCCTGCTGCCGAACACCCATCCGCCGCTTCCGATTGTGAATGAGTCGAGCGAGACTGCGGCCGGCCAGCTGATTTTTCTTGTGGGCTACCCGGTCAAGGCGGTCGCACAATAAGCCTGATCCCGGCGCCAGAGGACCTGACTATTCAGATAAGCTCTTAACCTCTAATTGCGCCGTCGCGGTGTTTTTTGCGAACTTGATCTCCCTTGCGTCTAAAGAAGGAATAATTTTCTGGCGCTGGCTCACGCAATCCTATAGCGTCAAATAGCAATGAGCTTGGGATTCGGGAGCAGCCTTGATCAAGCTTCAGTAATGAAACTGAGGGATTTAGGCTCTCGACACAATGCCTTGGAAGGGGTGAGTAAATAAAACATGAAAGATGCCGAAAATACTGTTGATGAAGCGGAGCGATTGACCGTTCTCGATGAACTCTCGGTGGTGTATTCGCCCTCTGAGACCCGTTTTGACGACATAACCCAAATGGCATGCAAGACTTTCGACGTCCCTACCGCGCTTATCAGCCTGGTTGCAAAGGATCGCCAATGGTTTAAGTCGGCGCAGGGGCTCGATGCGGCGGAAACACCACGCCGCATTTCTTTCTGCGGGCACGCGATTCAACAGGCCGATACCTTTATTGTGGAAGACGCCACAAAACACCCCTGGTTTGCCGACAACCCCCTTGTGCTCGATGCGCCTCATGTTCGTTTCTATGCCGGCCAGCCGCTGGAAGTGCACGGTCGTCGTGTGGGGACACTCTGTCTGCTCGACCAAAAGCCGCGCCAGTTGAGCGTCGGGCAGATTAAAAAACTGAAAATTTTGGCACGCGCAGTGGAAGAGGAGTTGCTGCTTTCCGGTCTGAGTAAAGGGCAGCAGGAGTTATTGCGAGAGCTGGATGAAGGCGAGCGCAGCGCCCTGATTGATCCTCAGGCGCGTATTTGGAACCGGGAAGGCGTAGAGCTAGTGCTGTTGCGCGAATTCCCGATTGCCGCCTATGAAGACCGCGCTCTTGTTGTGATCATGTTTGAGGTCGCCGCTGAGGGGGTGCCCCATGTTGCCGAACTGGCGGGGCGTTTGCGGCAATCTCTGGCTCCTACTGATGTACTGGGCCGCTACAGCGAAAATACCTTGCTGCTTGCCTACGAGTTTGATGGCGAAGAAGCACGAGCTGCCAAAGGACGGGAGTTGATGGCCAGTCTTACAGACAAGCCTTTGATGAAGGGGGGGGGCGAGTGTTTTGTAGCAGTGCGCGCAGCCTCAATGACGGCCTATTCACCGGCGCGCTTGAGTGTTGCCAATCTTATTATGTTGACCGAAAAGGCCTTGGCGCAAGTCCGGAATGAGCCCTCGGGTTCGATTCTCTTTTTTGACAGGCGCCAGTCACCGCGCGAGGAGTGAGAGCCAAGCTTGCGGTCCCCGCTGCTTAACTTGTTGTGAAGCGCGAATCGCGCTTGCGGCGCTAGGGGCGCTGTGGCACAATTGCCGACCAAAATTTGCGGGCTTAACCACGGTTCATTGCTGTTTAGTCCGAAAAAACAGAGACTTAAGCTTGGTCTGCTGTTGACGAATTTGCGAAAGTGGCGGAATTGGTAGACGCACTGGATTTAGGTTCCAGCGGGGCAACCTGTGAGAGTTCGAGTCTCTCCTTTCGCACCATTATTATCGATAGACAGGCCAGAATAAGTGCTAGCGCAACGGCTAGCCGCGGTTCTGGTCGCGTAGAGGGAATCCCATGCAAGTGTCAGTTGAAACGACTTCAGGTCTGGAGCGTCGTTTAATCGTCGGTGTTCCGGCAGAGCGCATTGATAGCGCAGTCAACACAAAGCTGCTTGAAGCGGCCAAAACGGTCAAGCTGCCGGGTTTCCGCCCGGGTAAAGTACCCATGAAGGTTATGCGTCAGCGTTTTGGCCAATCCGTTCGTATGGACGTGCTAGGTCAGGTAATGAACGACTCTTTTTATGAGGCGATTCAGCAGCAAGACCTCAAGCCTGCCGGTCAGCCAGCCATTGAGCCGAAAAGCATTGAAGAGGGTCGCGATCTGGAATTCGTTGCGACTTTTGAGGTTTTTCCTGACGTAGAGCTCAAAGACTACAGCAGCGTGAAGGTTGTTAAGCCTGTGGCTGAGATTTCTGACGCTGATCTTGAGAAAATGATCGAAAACTTGCGTGAACAGCGAGCGAGTTTCGAGTCCGTTGAGCGTGCCGCAGAAGATGGCGACCAAGTGAATATCGATTACGCTGGTACCAAAGGCGGTGAGGCCTTTGACGGCGGAACGGCCGAAGGCAGCGACCTGGTTTTGGGTTCTGGCAGCATGATCCCCGGCTTCGAAAGTGGCATCGTTGGAATGTCAGTGGGCGAGGAGAAGGTGTTATCACTGAGCTTTCCCGAGGATTATCACAGCGAGGAGCTTAAAGGCGCCGCGGTAGAATTCAAAATCAAGCTCAATGCGGTCAAGGCTAAGCAACAGCCGGAGCTGAATGACGAGTTTTTCAAATTGTTTGGCGTAGATGAGGGCGGCGAAGAAGCCTTCCGAACTGAAGTGCGAAATAATATGCAGCGTGAGCTCGACAACGCCATTGAAAACCGCGTTAAACAGCAGATCATGGACGGCGTGCTCGAGTTGCATGCTGACTTACAGGTGCCGCAGGCACTGATTACTCAGGAAATTGACGCGCTTCGAAATCAGCAGCTGCAGCAATTTGGCGACCTTGCCAAGCAGATTAACGCAAAAGATATTTTCCCCGACGAAGTATTCGCGGAAAATGCCGAGCGCCGCGTTAAGTTGGGTCTGGTTCTCAATGAGCTTGTTAATGCCGAGTCTATCGAAGCTGATGCGGATAAAGTGCGCGCGGCCGTAGAGAAAATGGCTGAGACCTATCAGGACAAAGAGCAGGTTATCAACTGGTATTACAGCAATCCACAGCAGCTTCGCGGGATTGAATCCTTGGTCGTCGAGAATCAGGTAGTTGATAAACTGCTTGAAAAAGCACAGCTTAGCGAGGAAACTTCTAGCTACGAAAAAGTTATGTCGCCACCCGAAGAAGCGGCTACCGAAGACGAATAACGCAGCTTGATGCAGCGTTAGTCCGGATAGGGCGATCGGGTGAAAATTCGATCGCCCTGTTTTTTTTTAAGTGAAAGGGTTTATGGTCGGCTTTTTCGGACGCACACTTTTTAGCGCAAGCCAGTCATTATCAGCGGGAGAACAAAAGAGCTTATGTCGCGTAATTACACAGAAGGCTATAACAGCACCCAGGTCAATAATCTCGGCCTGGTGCCGATCGTCGTTGAGCAGACTGCGCGAGGCGAGCGCTCATACGATATTTATTCCCGGCTGCTTAAAGAGCGAGTCATCTTTTGTGTTGGTCAGGTCGAAGACTATATGGCTAACCTGATTGTTGCCCAGATGCTGTTTCTTGAGTCTGAAAACCCCGATAAAGATATCCACCTGTATATCAATTCGCCGGGCGGTTCGGTAACGGCAGGACTGTCTATTTATGACACCATGCAATTTATCAAGCCCGATGTTAGCACCATGTGTATTGGCCAGGCGGCCAGCATGGGAGCTTTTTTGTTGGCCGGTGGCGCCAAAGGCAAGCGCTTTATGCTGCCCAACGCCAGGACGATGATTCACCAGCCCAGCGGTGGTGCCCAAGGCCAGGCGACGGACATCGACATACAGGCACGCGAAATTCTCATTATTCGCGAGCGCTTGAACGAATTGATGGCCCACCACACTGGCCAGGATATTGAAAAAATCCGACTGGACACAGAACGTGATAACTTTATGAACGCCGAGCAGTCCAAGGCTTATGGCCTGGTAGATGACGTGATGACCCAGCGCTTGGTAGAAGCGAAGGCTAAGTAAGGCTGATATAGCGCTCTAAAAGACGAATACGAGCTTTTGTTGGGTCTTTGGGCTTGCAAAGCGGGGCAAAAATCAGCATCTTTAGAGTAGAGATTGAGTATGGCGCACCATTTTGGTGCGCTCGATGGAGAGTTGAATGGCGGATCACCCGAAAGACGGCGACGATAGTGGCAAACTGCTCTACTGTTCGTTCTGTGGCAAGAGTCAGCACGAGGTCAGAAAACTGATCGCTGGCCCGTCTGTATTTATCTGTGACGAATGTGTTGACCTGTGTAACGATATTATCCGCGAGGAGATTCAGGAAAGTGGCAGCGAGTCCAGTCATGACCGGCTGCCGACACCTGAAGAAATCAAAGACATTCTGGGGCAATACGTTATTGGTCAGGAGCGCGCCAAGAAGGTACTCGCTGTCGCTGTCTACAATCACTACAAACGTTTGCGTCACGCCGATTCCAGTTCTGACGATGTTGAGCTGGGTAAAAGTAATATTCTGATGGTCGGTCCCACGGGTAGCGGTAAAACCCTGCTGGCGGAAACCCTGGCCCGATTACTTGACGTACCCTTCACTATCGCCGACGCCACCACCCTGACAGAAGCGGGTTACGTGGGCGAAGATGTTGAAAATATCATTCAGAAGCTCCTGCAGAAATGCGATTACGATGTCGATAAGGCCCAAATGGGCATTGTCTATATCGATGAAATCGACAAAATTTCACGTAAGTCAGACAATCCGTCGATTACCCGCGATGTGTCAGGTGAAGGTGTACAGCAGGCCTTGTTGAAACTAATAGAAGGCACGGTGGCTTCGGTCCCCCCCCAAGGTGGTCGCAAGCATCCGCAGCAGGAATTTTTGCAGGTGAATACTGCGAATATCCTCTTTATCTGTGGAGGCGCGTTTGCCGGTTTGGATAAGGTCATTCGTGATCGCTCCGAGCGCGGTGGCATTGGCTTTTCGGCCGAGGTAAAAAGCAAGGACGATAAGCGCAATGTCGGTGAGGTTTTGGCTGATCTGGAACCGGAAGATCTGGTTCGCTACGGTCTGATCCCTGAATTTGTGGGTCGCTTGCCGGTTATCGCTACCCTCGAAGAGTTGGATGTCGATGCTTTGATTTCCATCCTGACGGAACCCAAAAACTCCCTGACGAAGCAGTACGGAAAGCTGTTTGAGATGGAAGGTGTGGACGTCGACTTCCGTGAAGACGGATTGCGCGCAGTAGCCGAAAGGGCCATGGATCGTAAAACCGGAGCCCGGGGACTGCGCTCTATTCTTGAGGCGGTATTGCTCGACACTATGTACCAGATCCCGTCGCTCGATAACGTCAGCAAGGTTGTGATTGATGAGTCCGTCATCAAGGGCGAATCCGAGCCTATGCTTGTCTACCACAACGTAGAAAAGAAAAAAGCGGCGCCTGACGATTAAAAAGTAGACAGTCGGGTCGATGATTTGGCCCGGCGAGCACTTTTTCTCTGCCGTGGCCTTGTAATTCCCGCGATCAGCCCCCATGTTTAGGGGGTGCGCAAAGTCTTCTAACGTGCGTAAAGCTATTCGCCGATCCGGCAAGATGCCGAGATCTTCAAGCCACCTGTTAAGAGGTTACCAATGGGTGATTCCAACGACGTCATGGATTTTCCACTGCTACCACTGAGAGATGTGGTGGTGTATCCCCATATGGTGATTCCGCTGTTTGTCGGCCGCGATAAGTCAATCCGCGCCCTCGAGAGCGCAATGGCAGCAGACAAAGAAATCATGCTAGTGGCTCAGCGCGACCCCAATGTCGACGAGCCTGGCATTGATGATTTGTACGACATCGGCACTGTATCCAATATTTTGCAATTGCTACGCCTGCCTGACGGTACGGTGAAAGTGCTGGTTGAAGGTTCCTACCGCGCACAAATTAACCGAATCGACGATACCGGTGAGTTTTTTCATTCTCAGGTTGTCGCCTTGGAAGCGGACGAGGTGGACGAGGCCGAAGCGAGCACCTTAGTACGCTCGGCAATTAGCCAGTTTGAAAAATACGTTAATGTCAGCAAGAAAATTCCCGCTGAAGTGCTGACCTCCCTGTCGGGCATTGATGAGGTAGGGCGCTTGGCCGACAGTGTTGCAGCCCATATGAGCATGGAGCTGGAGCAGAAACAGTCGATTCTTGAAATGCTTTCCGAGCGTGAGCGTCTTGAGCATCTTATGACGCTTATGGAGTCGGAGATCGACCTGTTTGCCGTTGAAAAACGAATTCGCGGTCGTGTTAAAAAGCAGATGGAACGCAGTCAGCGCGAGTACTATCTGAACGAACAAATGAAAGCCATCCAGCGAGAGCTGGGTGATATGGACGAAAGCGGCAACGAGCTGGAAGATCTGGAAACCAAGATCAAGGAAACCGGCATGAGCGCGGAGGCTGAAGAAAAGGCCCTGTCCGAGTTCAGTAAGTTAAAAATGATGTCGCCTATGTCGGCGGAAGCATCCGTCGTGCGTGGTTATATCGATTGGCTGATTTCCATCCCCTGGCAAAAACGCTCACGTGTAAAACACAATCTTGACAAGGCCGAAGAGGTCCTGAATGAGGATCATTATGGTCTGGACGAGGTTAAAGACCGAATCGTTGAGTACTTGGCGGTTCAAAAAAGGGTCAAAAAAGTCAAGGGGCCGGTGCTCTGTCTGGTAGGCCCTCCGGGGGTCGGTAAAACATCACTGGGCGAGTCTGTGGCGCGAGCAACGAATCGCAAGTTCGTTCGAATGGCTCTGGGTGGTGTGCGCGATGAAGCTGAAATACGTGGTCACCGACGTACTTATATCGGCTCGATGCCCGGTAAAATTATTCAGAAAATTTCGAAAGTAGGCGTGCGCAACCCGCTGTTTTTACTCGACGAAATTGACAAAATGGGCATGGATCACCGCGGTGACCCGGCATCAGCTTTGCTGGAAGTGCTCGATCCGGAGCAGAACAACAGTTTTAGCGACCACTATCTTGAAGTGGATTATGACCTGTCCGATGTTATGTTTGTCTGCACCTCTAACTCATTAAATATTCCGCCGGCCTTGCTGGATCGAATGGAAGTCATTCGTATACCCGGTTATACCGAGGCGGAAAAGGTCAATATTGCAAAGCGCTATTTGATTCCGAAGCAGATGCGCAACAATGGTTTGGATGAGAAAGAGCTTATCGTCACCGACGAATCCGTGCGCGATATAATACGTTTTTATACCCGTGAAGCCGGGGTCCGAGGATTGGAGCGAGAGCTGGCTAAGGTCTGTCGCAAGGTCGTCAAAAATATTGCGAAAAGCAAAGACAAAAACACGCTTCTTAAGATTGATGTTGAGGAGTTGGGGGATTATCTCGGAGTCCGTAAGTTTAGTTATGGCAAAGCCGAAGATGAAAACCGTGTTGGTCAGGTAACGGGCTTGGCGTGGACGCAGGCAGGTGGTGAATTATTAACCATTGAGGCGGTTTCCGTTGTTGGTAAAGGGCGACATGTTAAAACCGGTTCACTGGGTGATGTGATGCAAGAGTCGATTCAGGCAGCTTTGACGGTTGTTAAGAGTCGCTCGCAAGCGCTTGGAATACCTGCAAACTATCACGATACACACGATATACATATCCATGTGCCAGAGGGTGCAACACCCAAAGACGGTCCTTCTGCAGGTGTTGGTATGTGTACGGCACTGGTGTCCGTTATTACCGGTATACCGGTAAAATCTGCGGTTGCCATGACTGGCGAAATAACCTTGCGCGGCGAAGTGTTAAAAATTGGTGGTTTGAAAGAAAAATTGCTTGCAGCACACCGCGGCGGCATAACAACGATTATAATACCGGCGGAAAACGAGCCAGACCTCAAGGAAATTCCGGACGATATAAAAGCTGACCTGTCGATAAAACCGGTCAAGTGGATAGACGAAGTTCTGGAAATTGCTCTTGAGCAATTACCAAAACCAATTTCTGATGAAGAGTACCTAGCGGGTTTATCTACGCAGAAATTGGACGCAGAAGTGGCCGAAGGCCAGGGCGGAAGTAGATTTAGCGCGCATTAAGCCTAGTTTCCTTGACCGTCATAGACGCAGTTGGTATAAATCCCACTCGAATTCAGTTGATAAGCCTTGTTGTCGCTGATGTAAGGGAGTGGTTTATTAATTACTTTCCAAGTATTGCCTATTTTAATGAAGGGGATAATAAGTGAACAAATCTGAGCTAATTGACGCTATTGCTGCATCAGCGGATCTTCCTAAAGCAGCAGCGGGCCGTGCACTCGACGCCGTTGTTGAGTCGATCACAGCTGCACTGAAAAATGACGATAGCGTTTCACTGGTTGGCTTCGGCACCTTCGCCGTTAAAGCTCGTGCCGCACGTACCGGTCGCAACCCTCAAACTGGTGAGCCAATCAATATTGCTGCTGCAAAAGTCCCCAGCTTTAAAGCGGGCAAGGCGTTGAAAGACGCAGTAAACTGAGTTGCGTGATAGAAATTATCACAAGCTGATCGGAGCTTAAAAGCTCCATCATAAAGGCGCATCGAGAGATGCGCTTTTTTTGTAAGTAGTGGACTAACATGCTTCAAAATATTCGCAACAATATTCAAGGCGTTGCCGCCAAAATTATTATCGGTCTGATGATTGTACCGTTCGCTCTTTACGGTATTGATTTTCTATTCAGCGGTAGTAGTGAAAAGCCGGCCGCTATAATTAATGGCGAGAAAGTCAGCGAGTTTGAGTTGAATCAGGCGCTAGCGCTGCAGAAGCGGCAGCTGCTTTCCATGATGGGCGACAATATTGATCCCGGACTGCTCGATGACGCGGTGCTGCGCAAGCCTGCCCTCGATTCCCTCGTTAAACAAAAGATATTGCTGCAGGCTGCTGATAGAGCCGGCGTAGCTGTCCCGGATCCGGTGCTCAACAGCAACATTGTGCAGATGCCCCAGTTTCAGGAAGAAGGGCGCTTCTCTGCTGAGCGATTCCGCCAAGTTTTAGGCGCACAAGGTTTCTCTACCCAGTTGTTCAGGCAGTTGCTGCGCTCGGACATATTGATTGGCCAGCTCAATAGCGGTATTTCCAATTCTGTATTCCTTACAGATTTTCAGCGCGATACGGTCATTCGATTGGGAGATCAGAAGCGAAGCTTTCATTATTTAACATTGAGTACTGACTATTATTCCGCTCAAGCTGAAGTCGAACCGGCTGAAATTGAGCAGTACTACCAGGATAATTCCGGGAAATTCAAAACCACAGAATCCGTGCGTTTTGCATACTTGGAGCTAAAGGAGCGGGATTTTTTCAAGCCGGTTGCTGAGGCGGATATTCGAGCAGCTTATCAGCAGGAAATTGACGCTCTCAATAAGCAGGCAGAGCGCCACGCGGCGCATATTCTGGTAGAAATTACCGATGAAAGAGATCGTGAGCAGGCTGCTAAGCGAATTGCAGAGGCGAAAGAACAGATCGAGGCCGGTGAAAGCTTTGAGGCTGTCGCCAAGCGGTTTTCGGACGATTTCGGTAGCGCCGAGCAGGGAGGTGATCTTGGTTACAGTGCGGGCGACACTTTCCCTGAGACCTTCGAGAGCGCATTAGTTAATCTGGAGCCGGGCCAGGTGTCAGCGCCGATTGAAACGGATGCCGGTCTGCATCTGGTGAAGCTGCTTGATATACGAAAACCGGAATTGCCCGAGTTCGATAGTCGTCGGGCAGCGATTGAGAAGAGTCTTCAGCGGCAAGCGGCTAAGCCCAAGCTGATAGCGGAAGTTGAGGCGCTGCGAGATTTGGTATTTAACGCCGACGGACTTGCGCAGCCGGCCGAAGCGCTGTCGATTAAAGTAAAGGAATCAGATTGGGTGACCCCCCTGCAGCGCGAGGGTTTAATGGCCCACGCCGCTGTGCGGAAAGCTGCATTTGACGCCGAACTTCGCAAGCAGAAGTATAACTCCGAAGTGATTGAAGTAAGTCCGGAGCATTTTGTGGTGATTCACCCTCTGGCCTATAGAGCGCCGGAATTAAGGCCGCTGGCGGATGTGAAAGATCAAATCGTGCTTGAGTTGCGGGTTAAGAAGGGCCGTGAGCTGGCGAAGGCTGTTGCGGCCGAAGCCCTGGAGTCGCTGCGCGCTGGAAAGTCTGCGGAAGCCATTGCGAAAGAAAGCGAAGGTATCACCTGGAATGTAGCGGTTCGCGCGTGGCGCCAAGACCCGGCCGTAGCTGAAAGAATACGAAGTGAAGCCTTTATGTTATCACGACCACAGGAAGGGGCAGCTCCGACCCTTTCGACAATCACGGATGAGAATGGTGATTATGTGGTTGTTCAGTTGACGGCAGTGAATGACGGCGATGATTCTCTACTCGGCGACAAGCGGCGTAGCGAACTTTTGGCAAGTGCCCAGCGAGTGCAGGCGAGCCAGAGTTTTAGCGCCTATTTCGATAGTCTGATTAAGTCGGCAGACATTAAATACAATTAAATTGCAGCGCGACAGCATCGCTTGGCGTCGCGCCGGGACATAATAATGATAAGCCCAATTCACTCCCTGACCCTCTCTGAAGGGCAGGTTGACGTGTGGGTTGCAGTGAGCGATCACGTTGCGATGTACAAGAATGACTCGCTGTATGAGTCTCTCTTGTGTGCCTCGGAGCTTGATCATTATCGATCACTACAATACCCGGAAACCCGCTTCGACTACTTGCTCAGTAGGGCTTTATTACGCACAGTGCTGGCGGGCTATCTGGATTGCTCTCCAGTCTCTCTGGAATTTGATCGCAATGAGTTTGGTAAGCCCTGTCTGGCTGATAAAAAATCACCGTTGCGCTTCAATATTTCGTTAACCGAGGGCTTGGTTTTGCTCGCGGTCAGTTCCGGTGCCCGCTTGGGGGCGGATGTTGAGTTTCATGCACATGAGCGCTCGATGCTTGAAGTCGCGGACCAATATTTTTCAGCTTTGGAAATTGCCGAGCTAAAACGCCTGCCGTCGGCACAGCAGAGGCAAGGCTTTTTCCGTTACTGGACTTTGAAAGAGTCTTTGATTAAAGCGAGGGGGCAGGGTTTGACTGTGCCCTTGGATAGTTTTTCATTTCGGGCTGTTAACGGTATGGCAAAACTGGTGAGTTATCCGGACGGTTTTGTCGATTACAGTGAGCAGTGGGATTTTCGAACGATCGAGTTCGGTAACAACTATTCCGGGGCGATTAGTTTGGCAGCGCCAATTCAATCCATGCGATTGATGGAATCGATTCCCCTTGTCGGAAGCGTCGCGATCGATGAACCGGGCAGCCTTTGCTCGGCCTCTCGTCAGGACGCACTTACAGCCGCTTTCTGTTAGAATTCCTTGTCTTAATCGCGCCACATTCAGTGGCGCGGATCTTCACGTCGTATTGGGGGAAAATGTGTTTAAGGTACTGACACTAAATCAGATTTCAGTCAAAGGTCTGGATCGCTTGCCGCGCGACCAGTACGAAATCGCCAGTGAATTCAGCGCGCCAGATGCTGTACTTCTGCGCAGTCATAAACTCAGCGCAGACGCTATACAAAGCTCAGTGATGGCCATCGCTCGGGCTGGCGCAGGGGTCAATAATATACCGGTTGCCGACTGTACCTGCCGTGGTATTCCCGTGTTCAACACGCCGGGCGCCAATGCAAATGCCGTGAAGGAATTGGTTATTGCCGGTATGGCGTTGGGTTCTCGCGGCATTCTGCCGGGCATCGATTATGTAAATGGCCTCGCGGAGATGAATGATGCTGCAGAGATGAGCAAGTTGCTGGAAAAAGAAAAAAAGCGCTTTAAAGGGCAGGAGCTTTACGGCAAAACTTTAGGTGTAGTCGGGCTGGGGGCAATTGGTTCCCTGGTTGCTCGCGCAGGCCTGGATCTTGGAATGGACGTAATTGGCTATGATCCTGCTCTGTCGGTAGAAGCCGCCTGGCGTTTGCCGAGTTCGGTAAAGCGTATGGAAAATATCGCCAGTTTATTTGCGCGTGCTGACTACATCAGCATGCACTTGCCTGTTCTGGATGCAACGCGGGGTTTGGTAAATGCCGAGCTCTTGGCCAATTGCAAGCCGAGCACGCGTCTGTTGAATTTTGCACGTGAAGAAATCGTTGACAATGCGGCCATCATTGCCGCTTTGGATGCCGGTAACTTGAATCGCTATATCACAGATTTTCCGGCGCCAGGGCTGATAGGGCGTCCGGATGTTATCCTTATGCCACATATTGGCGCTAGTACTGATGAGGCGGAAGATAACTGTGCCGTGATGGCGGCGGACCAGTTACGGGATTTTCTCGAGAACGGGAATATTAAAAACTCGGTAAATTTTCCTGCCCTGGCCCTAGAGCGAAGTGGTGGAACCCGGATAGCGATCAGCAATAAAAACGTGCCTAAAATTCTGGGGCACGTACTGTCAGCATTAGCCGATGCCGACCTCAACGTGATCGACATGCTTAACAAGAGCCGTGAGGACGTTGCCTACAACCTGATCGATGTTGCCAGTACGCCCGATGCGACGGTGATCGATAAAATCAGAGATATTGAGGGCGTTATTAACGTTCGTGTTATTGCCTGATAATCATTCCGCCGCTTAGGAGGTGTCATGAAAACTCTGGATGAAATTGCCGGGCTTCTCGGCAATCAGCGGGGTAAGCCCCCCATCCACAAATGGCAACCTGAACTGAGTGGCGATATTGACATCGTTATTCGAGCGGACGGTCGCTGGTTTCATGAGGGTGGTGAAATTCGTCGACAGGAGCTGGTGAAACTTTTTGCGTCAATACTTCGGCGTGAAGCCGACGGTTGCTATTATCTTGTGACCCCGGTTGAGAAGTGGCGCATAAGGGTCGAGGACCAGCCTTTTTTGATGGTTGATCTCGAGCATGCGACAGATCAGGTTCTGATGAAAAGCAATACGGATGAGTGGGTGCCGGTGGATGCCGAGCATCCGCTGGAAGTTTCGACGAACAACGAAACAGGCGAACCTTACCCGACTCTGCAATTAGACCATGGTTTGCGGGCCAAGGTGGGTCGCGCCGTATTCTATCGTTTGGTTGAACTCGCGGATAAAGAGTCGGGGCAACTCTGGGTGCGATCTGCGGGTGAGGCTTTCTCTTTGGGCTCAATTGAATAAGGGCGGGTTAGATGGCCACGATATCGATGAAAAAGGCGCATTCTCGTCCAGAATCCGAGGTAAGGGCTCTGGTGGAAGAGCTCGCAGCGTCACTAGAGCAGCGATACGGTGTGAAAGCGGTGTGGACCGATGATAATACGGTGAAAATCCATCACAGCCGGATGTCGGGCAAACTCTCAATGCAGCCTAACCAGGTTAATATCGAAGTGAAGCTTGGTCTGCTGGCGGGTGCATTTAAAAGCAAAATCGAGTCGGAGCTGCGTAAGTCCCTAGATGAAAAGCTGGCGTAGTCTTTAACCCAACTACAATTTCAGATAAATTTTTGATTGTCGGGATAATTCCGGAGTTCTATCGCTCTAAACCGGACACCACGCAATCAGGGAGATTAATTTGTGAGACGTGTAGACAACAACCCTTTCAGCATTTGGCAGCAAGCGGTCGCTATCTTGGCCTTGGTCTTCATGTCTGGTGCTACACAAGCAGCCTGGCCTTTAGCGGATAGTCAGGGCGATAAACTGCCGACATTGGCCCCCTTGCTGGAAACCGTGAATCCGGCGGTAGTTAACATATCTACCTATACCACCAGAACGGTACAGCAGAACCCTCTCCTTAATGACCCGTTTTTCAGGCGCTTTTTTAATGTGCCGGATCAAATGCCCAAACAAAAACGCCGCACCCAGAGCGCTGGTTCCGGGGTGATTATTGACGCGAAAAACGGCACGGTTGTGACCAATCATCACGTAATTGATGGTGCAGATGAAATTAATGTATCTATGGAGGATGGCCGAAGTTATAAGGCCGAGTTGATTGGGTCTGACCCCGAAGTTGACATTGCGGTTTTGAAAATAAAGGCAGAAAACCTGGTGTCCATCCCTATCGCCAATTCCGATCCGGTCCGTGTCGGTGACTTTGTTATTGCCATAGGCAACCCGTTTGGTCTGGGCCAGACAGTGACCACGGGGGTCGTTAGCGCGCTGGGTCGCACGGGTCTGGGGATTGAGGGCTACGAGAACTTTATCCAAACGGATGCTTCAATCAATCCTGGCAACTCGGGAGGCGCGTTGGTCAACTTGCGTGGTGAGCTTGTCGGAATCAATACCGCCATTTTAGCGCCGTCTGGCGGAAATGTCGGTATCGGTTTTGCGATTCCCACTAATATGGCCCAGGCAAGTATTACGCAGATATTGGAGCACGGTGAAGTCAAGCGTGGGCAGTTGGGCGTAATTATTCAGGATCTGACGCCGGAGTTAGCTGAAGCTTTTGGTATTAAAAAAGGACAGCGCGGAGCGCTCATTGCTGAAGTTCAGGATGGAAGCGCTGCTGCCGATGCCGGTCTGAAAGCTGGCGACGTGGTTGTCGAGGTTGATGGGAAAGATATCCTCAGTTCCGCCCAGCTGCGCAATGCGGTAGGCGTGCGTCAAATTGGCGAATCATTGAAGCTTACAATCGTGCGTGAGGGTAAGACCAAAATCATCAAGACAAAAATTGGTGAGCCTTCGACATTGGTGGCGGGTAAGGATGATGCCGTCCACAAATTCCTGGAAGGTGCCTCTTTGAAGGAGTCTGACGACAAGGATGGCGTGTTGGTCTCTGATATTGCGCAAGGTTCGGCGGCAGCCCGTTCAGGGTTACGCCCGGGTGATGTGATTTTCTCCGCCAATAAAGTCCGGGTGAAATCCATCGCCGAACTTCGCAAGGCTGTATCGGGAGAAGATCAGCGCCTGTTGTTACAAGTGAAGCGTGGTCGTGCGGCGCTCTTTATTGTTTTGCAGTAAGTTGGCCTGAATCACTACGGGCCTGTGCATTGCGCTTTCCCGTTCAGCTTCGATTAAGGCCTGGAGCGTAAACTTCCACTAATCGATAGCGCGGGGGGCTCATCCCGCGCGTTCAGTCGCATGTCTGATTCCGGGGAGCTGACGATGCTGCGCGTGATGGTTCTAATGCTGGCGCTTTGCTATCTGGGTGGCTGCTCGAGCACGCCGGTTACGACTGACTACGATCCTGATTTTCAATTCTCGTCCGTGCGAACCTATGCGTGGATGAGCGTCGATGCGCCGGTTTCCCAAGCGGCGGTGCCGAGACGTGCCGATGTCAATGATCTTATGCGCGACCGTATTCGAGCGGCTCTGGATGCGCAAATGCGCGCAAAGGGAATTCAAAAGGTTGATGGCCCGAAGCCGGCCGACGTGCTACTGACTTTCCACATGGGAATCGAAGAGCGTGTGGAGGTATATGATTTTCATGATCATTTTGGTTACTACCCCTGTTTTTCGCGTCGCTGCAGCCCGGGTTATGGCTACTATCCGGGCGGTATACATCACGATCACTGGGAAACTGAATACCAGCAGGGGCGTCTGATCGTCGATATAGTCTCTCCTGAAACGAAAAAGCTACTGTGGCGAGGCGTATCAGAGCGCAGAATACCCTGGTTGGAAACACCGGAAGAACGGCGCTTGTTCATTGTTGATACAGTGGGAGCGGTTATGAGTCACTTTCCTCCCGGCACCTCCACGCATTAGGAGGGTAGGGTTTTCTCGCCATGAGGCTTTAAAAGCGGCAAAGCAATTAGCCTATCTGCTTGAATCTCATTGGCAGATAACAGACAATGTCGCGCCGCGGCCCTAGGCCGCGCGTTATGGTGGTCCTTCCGGTCCCCTCGCAATGATAGACAGTAAACTCCGCCAGGCCCGGAAGGGAGCAACGGTAGCTGTCGACTCGTGTGCCGGGGTGTGGCTGGTTGGACCGCCACCTTCCTCTTTCGCAAGTTCAAGTACCGCTTCAGCTAGTGTATCCTACTGCGTTTAAGCTAGCGGCCACAGGGTCCTTTAATGAGTTATCAGGTTCTCGCACGAAAGTGGCGCCCCAGAACATTTCGTGAAATGGCTGGCCAGGGACATGTCCTGAAAGCATTGATCAATGCTCTGGATCATGATCGGCTCCATCACGCCTATCTGTTTACGGGAACCCGGGGTGTAGGTAAAACCACAATCGCCCGCATACTGGCCAAGTGCCTGAACTGTGAAAGTGGAGTCAGTTCCGAGCCCTGCGGTACATGTGGTGCCTGCGTATCTATCAACGAAGGGCGTTTTGTCGATCTCATCGAGGTAGATGCCGCCTCCAAGACTAAAGTAGATGACACTCGGGAGTTGCTTGATAACGTTCAGTACACTCCTACTCGGGGGCGTTACAAGGTTTACCTTATCGATGAAGTCCATATGCTCTCGGGGCACAGTTTCAATGCCCTGCTGAAAACGCTGGAAGAACCGCCTCCACACGTTAAATTTTTGCTCGCTACAACCGATCCCCAGAAAATACCGGCCACGATACTGTCCCGCTGTCTGCAGTTTAGTCTCAAGAATATGACGCCGGAACGTATCGTGGAGCACCTGAAATTCATTCTGGATAAGGAGATGATCACTAGCGAAGCCGAGGCTTTATGGCATATCGCGCGTGCAGCCGAGGGAAGCATGCGCGATGCCCTGAGCCTGACTGACCAAGCTATTGCCTTTGGTGCAGGTAAGCTCTGTACTCTGGATGTCGAATCCATGCTGGGAACGATAGATCGTTCAGCAGTGTGCGAATTGGCCCGATTACTTCAACTTGGTGATTCAGCGGCGCTGCTTCAGGCCGTTCAGGGTTTGGCAGAGCAGGGGGTCGACTTCAGTTCTGTTCTGGTTGATCTGATTAGTTTGTTACATCGCATAGCGCTGGTTCAGGCAGTGCCGGATGCCC
Source organism: Litorivivens sp. (assembly GCA_041625575.1). Classification (GTDB taxonomy): domain Bacteria; phylum Pseudomonadota; class Gammaproteobacteria; order Pseudomonadales; family Spongiibacteraceae; genus Litorivivens. The sequence continues at coordinate 6,381 of JBFJTG010000030.1, read as the reverse complement.
TGGATCGCAGCGTGCATGATCACGCCGAAGTGCAAAATCTGGCTGAAAATATACCCGCCGAAGAGGTGCAGTATTTTTATCAGATGGCCTTGTCCGGACGCCGTGATTTACCGCTAGCACCGGATGCGCGCAGCGGTTTCGAAATGGTTTTGCTGCGCATGTTGGCTTTCCGGCCGGCGGGGGTGCATCAGCTACCATCGGCGCCCAGTAGTGCTGGTGGCTCGGGGCTTGAAACTTCCGGTCATGGAGAAAACAGCACTGTAAAAAAGTCGCCAGTCTCGGCGAGTGAGTCGGCCTCGCCGGCCAGCGTTGAGACAGCACAAACACCTATTGTTGCCACCTCCAGCTCTACCGCGGGCCCAGAAAGTATTTCCGCCCCCGTCGAGCAAGCGCCAGCCCCGGTTAAAAAGCCGGCGGCGTCGGCAGAAGTTTCTGACGGCGCGGAACCAATCGTGAATGCCGTGCTAGCAACAGAGCCCGCCGACACGGCTTCATCGCCTGCTGCGCCTGTCAACGCCGATATCGCATTGGATCGCGACGGCGTAGCATTGAAGCTCGCCGAACTAACGCCCGATATCTGGCGCGAACGATTCTCAGATTTTGGTTTTGCCGGATTGCTGCACTCGATCTGTAGCCATTGCGTTTTAATACGCGCAAAAGCACCGCAGGAAGGTGTGGATGGCTCCATATCACAACTGTATTTTCATATAGACGGGGCAAATGCCAATTTGCTCAACGACGCTCACAAGGAGCGATTTGAAAAGGCCTTGCGCGGCTATTTCAATGCAGCACTTACTATCGACCTGCAGGTAACCGGCGTCACTCAGGAAACACCTGCCGAGTACGCTGATCGTATTGAACAGGAAAACCTGATGGACCTGCGAGCATTGATTCAGGCAGATCCGATTGTGCAGCGCCTCGTCCAGGAGTTTGAAGGGGCGGTTGATGAAAGTAGTGTTCGACCGCGGACAGATCACTAAATTTACTGAATTTGAATTAGCCAGGGTTAAAGCATGCCGGACTTGAATGATTTAATGAAACAAGCGGGAAAGATGCAGGAACAAATGCAAAAAGCCCAGCAGGAATTGGCGCAGAATGAAGTGACTGGCGAGTCGGGTGCCGGTATGGTGCGCGTCGTTATGAATGGTCGCCATGACGTAAAAAATATATCGATCGATGACGCTCTGCTTAGCGAAGATAAATCCATGCTTGAAGACCTGCTCGCTGCGGCGGTTAACGATGCAGTGCGTCGGGTTGAAGAGAGTAATAAAGATGCTATGGGTAAAATGCTCGCCGGCGCAGGTTTGCCCGGTGGCTTCAAGATGCCTTTCTGACCATGCAATTTAGCCCCGCTATCGAAGAACTTATTGAAGCATTGCGTTGCCTGCAAGGTGTTGGCCGCAAGTCGGCACAGCGCATGGCCTTTGATTTATTGCAGCGCAACCGATCCGGGGCAAGCTCGCTAAGTGTGGCGCTGGAAAAGGCTGTTCAAACTATCGGGCAATGTAAGGCGTGCAGAAGCCTAACGGAGTTTGAATTGTGCGCTATCTGTTCTAGCGAGAAGCGGGATCGCTCTACAATCTGCGTGGTGGAATCACCTGCGGATGTTGTCGCCTTTGAACAGGCTGGCGGTTACAACGGGCAGTATTTCGTGCTGATGGGACATTTGTCGCCCATTGACGGCATCGGACCCGAAGATATTGGCATCGATCGCTTATTGGAACGCGCGAAGGAATTAAAGATTAAGGAATTGATTTTGGCCACGAACCCAACGGTAGAGGGCGAGGCCACAGCCTACTTCATTGCCGAACAATTGCGTCGGCTGGGTATAGGCGTTTCCCGGATCGCCCATGGCGTACCTTTGGGCGGAGAGCTCGAATACGTAGACAGCGGCACCCTCGCTCACGCATTGACCGGCAGGCGGTTGGTCGAATGAGCGGCCTTATCCAGTACGACTGGATTGCAAACGACAAGGACTTGAAAGACTGCGTAGACTATCTGTCGGGGGCCAGCGAATTGGCCATTGATACAGAGTTCATGCGCACGGACACGTTTTATCCTATTCCGGCCTTACTGCAATTGTCGGACGGGCAGCGCATTTTCCTGATTGATCCCTTGCCCATTACGCAGTGGCAGCCATTCCGCGACCTCATGCAGGACCTTTCCATCATAAAGGTATTGCATTCAGTCAGTGAAGACATGGAAGTCTTTCAGCGCCTGCTCGATTGTGTGCCACACCCCCTGTTGGATACTCAGGTTGGAGCCGGGTTGGCGGGCTTGGGAAGTGGTCTCGGGTACCAAAAGCTGATAGATCAACTGCTTGGCATCGCTGTGGAAAAAGGCGAAACCCGCTCCAACTGGCTGTTGCGGCCGCTTTCGGAAAGTCAGTGTGTGTATGCGGCATTGGATGTGGAGCATTTGCTACCGGCTTTTCGCGATATCCGGGCTCGACTTGAAGCTGATGGCCGTATGGATTGGTGGCTGGAAGAGGGCGAACGCCAGGTTCGCAATGCGCAAGCTACCATGGATCCTAGGGATTATTTCAGGCGTATTAAGTCTGCGTGGAAGCTCAACGCCGAGCAGCAGGGGCGATTGCGGGAAATCTGCGCCTGGCGCGAACTGCAGGCACGTGCGCAAGATATTCCCCGCGGCCGCGTTCTGAAGGATCCCGTTTGCGTGGAAATTGCGCGACGATGTCCGGAGCACCCGGCTGCAATGGCCTCGATCCCCGACATCCGCGAGTCGACAATTCGAAAGCACGGCGAGACGATTTGCGAACTATTGCGCGCTGACTGCAAGCTGTTGCCCTCAGAATTATTACAAAGGCCGCTGGAAGGCGCGCAGAAGGGGCAGTTAAAAACACTGCGCGACAATTTGGATTCCTTGAGTGAAGACCTAAACTTACCCCGGGAAATGCTATTGAATAAACGTGATATGGAAGAGTTGGTGCGATCCAGGGCATTGCCGAAAGAGCTCGCGGGTTGGCGAACCGAGGTTTTGGCTCCACTTGTAGAGTCATTCAATGTGGAATTAGTATGACCCTGATTGTGAGTATTTATCGTAGTCCCAAGAGAGAGGGCACCTACCTCTACGTCGAAAAGGCCAAGGGGCTTGAGCGGGTGCCGGAGGCGCTGCTACAACAGTTTGGTAAGCCAGAGCTGGCGATGACATTGGCGCTTACAGCCGAGCGCAAGCTGGCGCGGGCAGATGCTGGCAAGGTGATGGCTGCGGTGTCCGAGCAAGGCTATTTCTTACAGATGCCGCCTGTACCTCAGACCGAAACTCAAGCTAAAGACGTATGACAAAGTTTTGGGAAAGCAAAAGCTTAGCCGAGATGTCTGCCAGCGAATGGGAGCAGATTTGCGACGGTTGCGGAAAGTGCTGCCTGCACAAGCTTGAAGATGAAGATGACGGAAAAATATACTACACCGGCGTAGCCTGCCAGCTGTTGGATACGGACAGCTGCCGATGCAGTAATTATGCCGAACGCCTTAGCCTGGAACCGACTTGCGTTAAGCTAACTCCCGACGATGTTGACAGTTTACAGTGGCTTCCGAGCACTTGCAGCTATCGGCGGGTGCAGGATGGGCGTGGATTGCCAAACTGGCATCACTTATTGTCAGGGGACCGAGAGCTGGTTCACCGTGAAGGGCATTCTATTATGGGGCGTTGCGTAAGCGAACGTCATGTTCACCCGGATGATCTCGTGGAACACATTGTACAATGGGTGAATTAAAGCAGTGGGTATCTGGATCGGTGACCGGGCGCTACAGACATAGCAAGTTAGCTGAGAGGGCGAATTAATGGACTATCAGGCTTACCAGGAATACGCAGCTGCCTGGGGCTTCTATCTAGGTTCCTGTGTGGTCTTAATTGCGATCGGCTGCTACTGGACGCGCGGAATTCGTAATGACTACCTGCGCGGCATAGTCCGCCTGGTTGCGAGCGTTGCCATGTTGCTGCCGGTAGTGCACGAAGACAGCGGTGCCGTTTTGGTGCCTGCGCTGGTTGTGGTATTTTTGGGCGCATTCATAGGTAATACCGTCGCGGCGATTAAGGCTGGCTATATTTTGGCCTTTGCGGTCATTGGCGCAGTCATCGTGGCGATTATACTGGTGCGATTAGGCCGGAAATGGCGCGAAAAACGTGCTAAATCGACGGTAAATACGTCGCCGGAGCTGTCCGAAAAAGCCATTTAACTGGCCGCTTGGGGAATTGCCTGGCGCTTGTTCAGCGCTTAGCCTCAAGGATAAAGTGGTCTGGGTATCAGGTGGTCAGTTTATACAATTTCAGTTTTAACATAGGGTTTGCAGGCATGAAGTTTGAAGGTACGGACAATTACATCGCAACGGACGACTTACGTTTGGCCGTTAATTCAGCAGTCACCTTGCAGCGGCCGCTGTTGATCAAGGGTGAGCCCGGTACGGGCAAAACAATGCTTGCGGAAGAAGTGGCCAAGAGTCTGGGCAAAAGACTGTTGCAGTGGCACATTAAGTCGACCACGAAAGCGCAGCAGGGGCTTTACGAATATGATGCAGTTTCGCGTTTGCGCGACTCGCAGCTTGGTGGGGAAAAAGTCCACGACATTGCCAATTACATTAAGCGCGGCAAACTGTGGGAAGCCTTCGACGCCGATGAGCAGGTCGTGCTGTTGATCGATGAAATAGACAAGGCCGATATCGAATTCCCCAACGACCTGTTGGTCGAGCTCGATAAAATGGAATTCTTCGTTTACGAAACCGGTGAAACCGTTAAGGCTAAACACAGGCCGATTATTATCATCACCAGCAACAATGAGAAGGAACTTCCGGACGCCTTTTTGCGTCGCTGTTTCTTCCATTTTATCAACTTTCCCAGTCGTGAAACGATGCAGCAAATTGTTGCGGTACATCATCCGGATGTAAAAAAAGAGCTGGTGAATGAAGCCCTTGAAATTTTCTTCGATGTGCGCAGTATTCCAGGATTGAAGAAGAAGCCCTCTACCTCGGAGCTTATCGACTGGTTGAAATTATTAATGGCGGACGATGTGCCGGACGAGATCCTGAAAAATCGCGATGCCAGTAAGGCTATCCCACCCCTGTACGGTGCCTTGCTAAAAAATGAGCAGGATGTGCACTTGCTGGAAAGGCTTGCCTTTATGCATCGCCGGGAGAGTCGCGGTTAGACAGGCCCTACTATGCTAATCAGCTTTTTTCTTACTCTAAAAAAGGCGGGTGTTCCCGTCTCTATACGTGAGCTGCTTGACCTCATCTCGGCGCTTCGTGCGCGTCTGGTGTTTGCCAATGTGGAAGACTTTTATCATTTGGCGCGGATTTGCATGGTCAAGGACGAGAAATACTACGATCGTTTTGATTTGGCTTTCGGGCGGTATTTTCGCGATCTGGAAACGCTTGATGATGTCATTGAAGCGCTAATTCCTGACGATTGGCTGCGTACTGAGTTTTTGAAGCAGTTAACGGACGAGGAAAAAGCGAAAATTGAATCGCTTGGCGGCCTGGATAAGCTTATTGAAGAATTCAAAAAACGCCTGGAAGAGCAAAAGGAACGACACGAGGGCGGTAATAAGTGGATCGGTACGGGGGGCACCTCCCCCTTTGGTCACAGTGGTTATCACCCGGAAGGCGTTCGTGTCGGTGGTGAAAGCAAAAACAAGAAAGCCGTTAAAGTCTGGGAAAAACGCGATTTTAAAAACCTTGATGACAGTGTTGAAATTGGAACACGTAACATCAAAGTTGCGTTGCGACGCTTACGTAAATTTGCGCGAACAGGCGCGGCGGACGAGCTCGATTTGGACGATACCATCGGTTCAACTGCGCGTAATGCCGGTATGCTGGATATCAAGATGGTGCCGGAAAAACACAATGCGGTAAAAGTGTTGCTGTTTTTTGACGTGGGTGGGTCTATGGATCCTTTTATTCGAACGTGCGAAGAGTTGTTTTCGGCCGCCCGTTCGGAGTTCAAACATCTTCAGTACTACTATTTCCATAACTACATATACGAGTCAGTGTGGGACAACAACATCCGCCGTCACAATGAGCGCATCTCGACGCTGGATATCATGCATAAGTACAGCAGCGACTATAAGGTCATCTTTGTGGGTGATGCCTCTATGTCGCCCTACGAGATACTTCAGCCCGGTGGCAGTGTAGAGCACTGGAATGACGAGGCGGGTGAAGTTTGGATGGAACGGATCAAGTCGACCTATGAGAAAGTCGCCTGGTTAAACCCGGTGCCGCAAGACGAGTGGGGCTGGACCCAATCTACAGATCTTGCATATCGGCAGCTGGAAGGGCACATGTATCCTCTGACGCTAGCAGGCCTTGAAAAGGCCATGGCCTACCTCGCCAAGTAAGGACTTCCCGTCGAGTGGCAGGCACCGCC
>JBFJTG010000029.1:0-28810 GCA_041625575.1 Litorivivens sp. | reverse complement strand
TAATCGTTGCCGCCGCGGTCCGGGTGCAACTTTTGCATCAGGCTGCGGTGTGCCTTGATGATTGCGTCTCTGTCGGCACCCTCCTGAAGGCCGAGCACTGCCAGTGCCTGATTGTGACTCATGCTGCCGTTTGAAGGCGATGCGCGGCTTGCGGTCGGCTCGCTCCACTGGTCGCCGAAGCGGTGTTTCAGGTAGCTGCTTAATAGTTCTGCCGAGTCTCTGTCGGCGGCGAGGCATTCGTTGTAGAGCTGCTGCAGTTGCTCAAGCGACAAGTCATCGAGGGCCTGTCCTGCAAATTCCCCTTTTTCCACGATACCGCTGAGTAGCCCCGAGTCGTGCTCCATGCTCATACTCAGCCATTCGGTTTTAACCTCGGAGCGATTGCCACTGCTTGCGCCACGGCTGGCGGCCTTGGCCTTGTTCTGGTGATGGATAAAGGGCACAAGCCGCAGCAGGAGGGGCAGGGCTTGCCGAACAAAGGGCAGCACCGCGCCGATCAATGCGCCTATCCAGTGCACCCGGCCAGTCAATGACAGCAGAATGAGCGCCCCCGCGGCAACGCTTACGGCCAGCGTCAGGTAGTATTTACGGCGCTCTGCGATGGGTTTGGCATTGGCCCGGCGTACAAATACGGCAATGGCAACAATAACGGCGGCGGCCAGAATCAGGCGCGGAAGCATAGTATCTCGCTATAACTGTTCAAGAAGGTGTCTGGCCGCATTATCCTGTAATTTACGCAATGCATCCACGCCTCCGCTCACATAGGTGGCTACAGCGCGCAGCAAGTCTGCTAACTGGCTGGCGCTGTTACTGTCGAAATGCGCGTAGGCGCCGCCGCTCAGCTTGCTCAGTCGCCGGAAGACTTTGGTAACATCGGGATCATTGCCCTCCTGAAAAATAAACAAGGGTAATTTGCGCAGCCCGCACTTGCCGGCCAGTCCGCACAATTCATCGACCGACTCTTCAACAGCATCTCCGATAAAAATCAGGGCCCGAACGGGTTTTAGCTGAGTTTCGCCCAGCGCGTGTTTGAGCAGCAGGCGAATCTGGGTGTAGCCGCCGCGACACTCAACGCTGGCCATTTGGTCATGCAGCTGGCCCGCGCTGCTGCCCCAGGGGCTGGCATAGAACTCGCCGATGCCGCGGTAGTAGCACAGCTGTACCTCTAACTGATTGAGTCCCTTACTGACCTCGAACATGTCGGCGTGCAATTCTCTGGCGCGATTCCAGCTGGCTTGCCGGCTGGCAGTCGCATCGAGCGAAAATATCAGGCGCTGGGCGGGGCGCTCCTGTCGAGCAGGCAAGGTGTTCGCCTTGCTTAAAAAATCCGCAATGGCTTTGGATGAGGATCTTTTGTCGGGTAACTGATCAGACACGTGTTACTCCCGGTGGCTATGCCTAGAGCTTGCCATAGTGGCATGCGCAGGTCCGTAAGCTATGCTAAAGTCGCGGTCAATTATACTGATAAAAAACTGCTTAGATGTATTCAAGTGCTTCCATGGAATTGAAAGACTTATCAGCCAGTCACCGCGAGGTGTTGTTCAAAACACTCAGCGAACAACAAAACGGTGACAGTGACTGGGATCAGGTATTCGCCCTCATGCGGCGGGGTCAGCAGGTTGCCGAGCGTGCCGATCTGGAAGAGCTGGCCGATCAGTTTGCGTCGGGTCAGGAACTGGTTATCGATGAGTTAAAGAAGGGCGGCCAGTTTTTCGAGTGGGAGCTCCAGTTTATGCAGCTGGGCATGGCCACAGGCGGCCTGTCTTTTGTCTATGATCGCATTGCTGCGCATTACCGCTTGCTGGATGCTTTTCTGCGGGAGCTGCGCCAGAATCTGTGGTTGCCCTTAATAACAGTGTTGGTGCTGGTTGTGGGTATTCCGGCGCTCGGTTTCGGTCTGGGGCAGTTTACGGTCTATGAGGCGCTGGGAAATTTCTTGCTGGCCCTGGTGCCGGGCGTAGTTCTCATTTGTGCCGTGCCCCTGTCACTAACGGCCTACCGCTCGGGCTGGGTGTCTCCCAAAATCCGCGCTCTGGTATTTCGATTGCCGGGTGTTGGCGCCATGCTCTCGCGCTACCAAACGTTCCATTTTCTGAGTCATCTAAACCTTTGCCTGGCCGCCGGGTTTACCTTGCCTCAAGCCTTAAAACAGTCATCGCGGCGCATGCCGGCAACCCCCATGCAAAAGCACTTCGCGGCGGTGCACCGGTCGGTGCAGGCGGGTGAAAAACTGTCAACTGCCCTGCAGCAAAGCAAAATATTGGAGGGACTCAGCCTGCCGGCGGTTGAGCCCGGTGCTACCGCTCAGGATGCCCAGATTGCTTTGACACGGGCTGTGTATGAGGACTGTGTGGCGCAGGCGGCTTTCTGGTCGCGGGCCATGCCGTGGCTGCTACTGGCTTTGTTGCCCTATGTGGCCTTGGTTAATGCCTTGTCGCTGTAGCTGAAGCACGAAAGTCATCCAGCAGCGCCATCTGATCGAGGTAGTGTTTTCGCTGCAGCAGTTCCAGTTCGATCGCGCGGCGTTCAAGGCTGCTTTCACACTCCTTATTCTTGAGTAAATCCAGCAGTTTGCGGCTGCACAAAGCCTTAACGTCTAGTTCCGGTTCTCTTGTTTTCATTGCTTACCTTTTCTTTTCTTTGCTATCGTCTTGGTGCAAGTTTCTCTATATTTGATGACAAACAAATTACAGAGTAAGTTCCCCTTTGCGAATTGATAAAACTGCTGTACGATTCGCGCCCTTTTCCTTCGGCCCAATGCGGGGTGTTATTAATGGAGCAGTCGGTTTTAACAGAAGAAATCTGGCAGCGCATTCGCGCGTTTGCCGAAGACAAACCCACGCCATGCCTGGTGGTAGACCGGGAGGTGATTCGCTTTAAGTATCAGGAGCTGAGGGAAGTGTTTCCCTATGCCTCTGTTTACTATGCCGTTAAAGCGAACCCGGAGGCGGCGGTTATTAGTTGTCTTGCCGATTTAGGCTCCAATTTTGATATTGCCTCGCGCTACGAGTTAGACAAGCTTCTGGGCTTGGGTATTACTCCCGACCGCATGAGTTACGGAAACACAATCAAGAAGGCTGTGGATGTAGAATACGCCTATAGCAAGGGTATTCGCATGTTCGCTACCGACAGTGAGTCGGATTTGCGCAATCTTGCCCTGCATGCGCCGGGCTCTAAGGTCTACGTGCGCATCCTTACTGAGGGTACCGAAACCGCTGACTGGCCCCTGTCCCGTAAATTCGGTTGCCAGGCAGATATGGCCATTGAGCTGATTCTGCTGGCTCACGAGCTGGGTTTGAACGCCTGCGGCATTTCCTTCCATGTCGGTTCGCAGCAGCGTGATATCGGCGCCTGGGACGCGGCCATCGGCAAGGTGCGCTTTATTTGCGATCGCGTCGGCGAGCACGGTATCAAGCTGAGCATGATCAATATGGGCGGCGGAATGCCGGCTTTGTATACCAATCGTACTCACGAGATTGAAGCCTACGGGCAATCGATCCGCCGCTTTCTGGATGAAGACTTTCTGGACGATCAGCCGGAAATCATTATCGAGCCAGGCCGTTCTCTGGTGGGCGAGTCGGGCGTATTGATCAGCGAAGTCGTGTTGATTTCTACCAAGTCGCGCGATTCGCTCTATCGCTGGGTGTACCTCGACGTTGGTTTGTTCGGAGGCCTTATCGAGTCACTGGGCGAAGCCATCAAATATCCTTTGTATTGCGATAAGGATGGTGAAGAGGAAGAGGTCATTCTGGCAGGGCCGACCTGTGACAGTATGGATATTCTCTATGAGGATCATCGCTACTCTTTACCATTGAGTCTGGAAGCTGGCGATAAGCTCTATTGGCTGTCAACCGGTGCCTATACGACAAGCTATAGCTCCGTTGAGTTCAACGGCTTTCCTCCGTTAAAAACCTACGTAATTTAGAAAGTCTGCAGCGGTACCGGTTCCGGTACCGCTTTCTTCCCTCCCGATCATTATTCATTTCGCTAATGGCTAATTCGCCTTTACAGGGCTAGTTCGCCAGTGCACTCTGGTAGATATCTACGGCCCAGTCTTCTGGCTGGCTGATGTGCACCTTCCACGGGTAAACAGGGGTGGGGTAGAACATGGGAATAGATTGGAAAGCTTACAAATCGGCACCTTTTTATGACGAACTGATTAGCTCGCCGGGAGTGGCCCGTCCCCATGCACGCGATATCGTCAAATATCTGCACAAGCTGAAGCCCGGTGCGCTGAACTCCCGAAAGCATGCCGCTGAAGCGGCTATCACGACCATGGGAATCACCTTTACCGTATACAGTGATGCCGGCAACATTGATCGTGATTGGCCCTTCGACCTCATTCCCCGTGTGATTGCAGCCAAGGAGTGGGCTGTTACCGAAAAAGGCCTGATTCAGCGTTTACAGGCTTTGAATATGTTTATTGATGACCTGTACAACGATCAAAAAATTCTTAAGGATGGTGTTGTCCCCAAGGAATTAATCGCAAAGTCCAAAAATTTTCGCAAGCAATGCATCGGTATGAAACCTGTCGGTGGGGTGTGGGCCCATGTTTGTGGCTCGGATCTGGTGCGTGCCGGCGATGGCCAGCTTTATGTGCTTGAAGACAATTTGCGGGTTCCTTCGGGCGTCTCCTATATGCTCGAAAACCGTGCCGCCACAAAGCGGGTTTTCCCCGAGCTCCTGAGGGGCCAGAAAATTCTTCCGGTTGGTGACTATCCCAGCCATTTATTTGACACGCTTGCGGCAATTTCGCCACGACCGCTGGATTATCCTGAAGTTGTTGTGTTGACCCCCGGCATTTATAACTCGGCCTATTTTGAGCACGCCTACCTGGCGCAACGAATGGGCGCAGAGCTGGTAGAAGGACAAGACCTGGTGGTGCAGGATGATCATGTTTTTATGCGCACCATTAACGGCTTGGCCAAGGTAGATGTTATTTATCGCCGAATCGACGATCTCTTTCTTGATCCGCAAGTGTTCAACAAAGATTCCATGCTCGGTGTGCCCGGATTGATGCGCGCTTGGCAAAAAGGGAATGTTGCTCTGGCGAACGTGCCCGGCGCGGGGGTGGCCGACGACAAAGTGATCTACACTTATGTGCCTGCGATCATTCGCTACTACCTTGATGAAGATCCTATTATCGATAATGTGCCTAGCTATATTTGCTCTGATGAAAAGCAAATGAAACACGTGCTTGCCAATCTCGACAAGCTGGTCGTTAAGCCCGCTAACGAATCCGGAGGCTACGGCATGCTGATGGGGCCGCAGGCGAGTCAGAAGCAGCGGGATGAGTTTAAGCAACTGATCAAGGCCGACCCGCGAAACTATATCGCCCAGCCACTGCTGGAATTATCAACCGCGCCGGTGATGGTTGATGACCACGTCGAACCGCGTCATGTCGATTTGCGGCCCTTTATTTTGCAGAGCGGGCAGGGCTCCTACGTAACCGCCGGAGGGCTGACTCGCGTAGCTCTGGTGAAGGGCTCCTATATTGTCAACTCATCCCAGGGTGGTGGCAGTAAAGATACCTGGATAGTAGCGGAGGACGAATGACATGTTATCTCGCGTAGCGGAAAGACTGTATTGGCTCGCGCGCTATATGGAGCGCGCAGAAAACACTGCCAGGCTTGTCAATGTTTACTCCAATTTCTTGTTAGACCTGCCCTCGGGCACAAGCGTAGGTTGGGAAACACTCATTCAGATTACGGGCGATGACGGGCTTTATGCCGAGTTGTTTGAGGTGGCCGACGAAAAGAATGTGAGCAAGTACCTGCTCACGAACAAGGTCAATCCCGGATCGATTCTGAATTCCCTGACGATGGCCAGGGAGAACGCCCGCACAACGCGGGAAATTATTCCCTCCGAAGCGTGGGAGCTCATCAATGGCTTGTATTTGTATGCCAAGGAAAATACGAAAAAAAGCGCCAGTCGGCGCGGAAGGCAGGAATTTTCGAAACGAATAATCAATTCCGCACAGCAGTTAACCGGCTTGCTGTCGGGCTGTATGAGTCACAATGATGGTTACGATTTTGTGGTGATGGGGCGGAATCTGGAGCGGGCTGACATGACCAGCCGCATTATCGATGTTGGTGCGGAAGCGCTGATGAAACCGGCTAATGATGGCCTTGATATCGTACTCTACGAAAATTCGCTGTGGATGAATGTGCTGCGATCCCTGAACGCCTACCAGATGTATCGGCAACACGTTCAGGAGCGGGTTAATGGCAAGGACGTAGTGGAGTTTTTAATGCTCGACCGTCAGTTTCCACGAACCTTGTTGCATTGCCTTAGCCGCATCGAAGAGGCTGCACGGCAGCTGCCAAACAATGAAGACTGTTTACGCAGCGTGGCACGCACATTGCGACGTATTGGCGACGTGAAAATTGAGGGACTGTTAATCGATAGCGCGCTCTACGATTTTATTGATCAATTACAGTTGGAGTTTTCGGCTATTCATAATTCGATAAGTGCCGTGTGGTTTATGGCCAATATGGAGCAATCGCAACTGCAATTGCGCTCCGCATAATGAAAATATTCAGCTGTCGCTGCGGCCGTGAGTTGTTCTTCGACAACACCCAGTGTACCTATTGCAGAAATCAGGTGGGCTACGACGCCCGGCGCGGAGAGATGGTTTCCCTTAATCCGCCTGACTCCGAGGGTGAGGTGCGAGCAGATGAGTCGGGTTATCTGTATCGGCTCTGTCGAAACTACACGGATTATAACGCCTGCAATTGGCTAGTCGACGCCGGCATTGAAGATGAGTATTGCCTTTCGTGCCAGTTGAACCAGACCGTTCCTTATCTGGGCACGGCCGAAAAAAGAGAGCGCTGGGTTAGGCTCGAAGCCGCGAAGCGTCGATTGGTGTACGGCTTGCTCTATTTGCAATTACCAGTACAACCCCGGCGCTACTATCCGATAACCGGGCTGGCTTTCGACTTTCTGGAAGACAAGCGCAGCAATCCGAATGTGGAGGAAGAGTTTGTCCTGACGGGCCACGCTCAGGGCCTGATTACGGTAAACCTGATTGAAGCCGACGAGGTCAGTCGCGAAGCGCAAAGAATTTCACTGGGTGAGTTATACCGTACTTTGCTTGGGCACTTTCGTCATGAAAGTGGGCACCACTATTTTGATCAGCTGGTGGCCAATAGCGCATTTATCGACGGGTTTCGGCAACTGTTTGGCGACGAACAGCGCGATTACGGAGAAGCACTGCAGGCTTATCACGATCAGGGCGACAATTTGGTAGCCAACAATCGCTACATCAGCCGTTACGCTCAGTCCCACCCCCTGGAAGATTGGGCGGAAACCTGGTCGCACTATCTGCATATGTCGGATGCGTTGGAAACGGCGGTGGCGTATCAGTTGGTACCCGAGTCGGTTGAGCAACTGCCGTTCGGGGAAAAGATGCAGCACTGGATACGCCTGTCGCTTGCCTTGAACGGGCTCAACCGCAGTATGGGACTGAAGGACGCCTATCCCTTTGTGTTATCTAAAAGCGTGCTCGCTAAAATGGATTTTATCCACAAAGTCGTTGAGGCGGCGCGGCAGCAGTGATCTGATGCCGCTCCGATAATCAGCGTGGTTTGGATTGATCTTTAAGGTCAATGACTGCGTCGGGGTCGCTGTCCCACATCGTAGCCCATTGAATGGGAGGCAGTGAGCGGAAGGCCTCCTTGAGTCGCTCATCCCAAGCCAATTTCAGGTCGCGCAGGTACTCGCTGTCTTGTTCGAGCCGATAATGTCGGTCCAACTGCAGTTGGTTGGTCTCATAGATTTGCAAATCTATGGGTGGCCCAACGGATAGATTACTACGGATGGTCGAGTCCATGGATACCAGCGCACAAAGCGCGGCGGTGTTGAGATCGGTTTTTGTATCCAGTATGCGATCAAGAATGGGTTTGCCGTACTTGCTTTCGCCAATTTGCAGGTAGGGTGTGTCCTTCGAGGTGGTGATGAAATTGCCCTGGGGGTAGACCATAAAAACCCCATGCGGCCTATTCTTGATTTGTCCGCCTATCAGAAAATTAGCCTCGTGCACACTTGAGCCCTGACTGTACTTGGCTTGTTGGCTCACGCTGACCTGGCCAAGATACTCGGCAGCTTCTTCCATCGATGGCACGGACATCAGGCTGGTGTCGGCGCGCTGGCTGATATCTTTTTTAAGCTGAGTGATGACCGCTTGCGTTGTTGCCAGATTACCCGCTGACAAAATGACAAACTGGCGATCACCACCGGCGCCAACGCGGTACATCTTGCCATAAGTGCTGATCTGGTCCACACCTGCGTTGGTGCGCGAGTCGGAGCAAAAAACAATGCCGGCTTTAACTGAAATCGCTACGCAGTACGTCACAACCGCTCCTGTTGGCCACTACCCTATTGGGCGGGATAATAGCAGAGAAACTGAGCGTGAGCAGTAAATCGGGGTGAGCTGTTAGAGCCAGTGGGGCAAGTAATTGAAGCGGAGGATTAGCAGGGCCTGAGGCCCTGCCAAATTTAGACGAGACTGTCGGCGATATACTGTGGCAGTGCAAAGCTGCCATTGTGAACGCCGGGGTTGTAATAGCGGGTTTTAATGCCGCTGGCCTGATAGCGCTTTTGCAGTTCGGCAACGGGGATCGCCCTGGCCTCAGCATTGTCGCTAGCCCAGGCGAAGGTCATCACACCGCCGACATAGGTCGGCACTGCCGCCGTATAGAAATGACAGTCCGAAAAGTACGGCGACAGCCGCTGTTTCGTTGTGGTCACTTCGTCCTGCTGCATAAAGCAGACGCCATTTTGAGCCGCGAAAATACCACCGGGCTTCAGGCAGCGCTTGATGCCCTCGTAGAAGGGGCTGGTAAACAGTACTTCGCCGGGACCGATCGGATCGGTGCTGTCTGACAGAATCACGTCAAACTGCTGGTCGCAGTTCTGCACGTATTTGATGCCGTCGTCGATCACGATATTGGCGCGGGGGTTGTTATAAGCACCGGCAGAGTGATTTGGCAGAAATTCGACACACATATCGATAACAGCCTGATCTATCTCTACCTGCGTCGCCCTGGCGACGCTGTCGTGCTTTAACACTTCCCGCAACAAGCCGCCGTCACCGCCGCCGATGATCAGAACGTCCTTGGCCTGACCATGGGCAAACAGGGGCACGTGCGCCAGCATCTCGTGGTAGATGAACTCGTCGCGCTCGGTCGTCTGGATAATTCCATCCAGCGCCATAACGCGACCATAGCTCACCGACTCAAATATAATGAGATGCTGGTGCTCGGTCTTGTTTTCGAAGAGTACGTTCTTGATGCCGAAGGTCTGTGCCCAGCCATCATGCAGTTTCTCCTGAAACTGCAGTTGCTGTTCAGACATTCTCCATTCTCCCGCGCAGGTTTTCGCCGACTTCAATGCGCTTCGGGTGGAAGGCGCGTTGCAGTACAGGGATCGCCAGCTCGGGACGAGCATCACCGCACATAAAAACGTCAAACGCAGCGTAGTCACGCTCAGGCCAGGTATGGACGCTGATATGTGATTCCGCCAAAACCGCTACTCCGGAAATACCACCGTTGGGCGTAAAATGATGCATATGAATATGCAACAAGGTAGCGCCACAAACCTTGACGGCTTCCAGAAAGGCTTTTTCCATTCGGGGGATTTCATCGAGATGGGAGGCTCCCCACAGATCGATGATTAGATGTGTACCGGCGTATGCTATGCCGTCGCGTACAATGAAATGATCCTGATTTTCATCAGAAGAGGTGTAGACATCAACGGCTGCTGCGCCGGCTCGAAGGCTCGGCATGAGTTCCAATTTCTTCATTTAGCATAAGTCCCCCATGGAGGTGGTCAGAAGGCGCCATTTATACCGGTTTCTGTAGAAATAGCAATAACCTTATTGGGTTTTTTGGTAGTGTTGGAAATAGATATTTTTCGTGTGCGAACAGTGGGCCCCAACGATGTCGAACAAGAGCTACGGATTGAGCGAGCGTGAGCACCAATACCTCCTAAAAAGCACCGTTAGGGAGGACCCCCTGCTGGCAGAATTGAGGCAGCAAACCATGGCCATGCCCATGGCGCGGATGCAAATAGCCCCCGAACAGGCCCAGTTTATGCAGTTGCTTCTCTCGATGCTGGGCGCGCGCCGCACAATAGAGGTTGGCGTATTTACCGGCTACAGCGCGCTGGCCACCGCGATGATGCTACCCGAAGGTGGCCGCCTGGTAGCCTGCGATATCAGTGAGGAGTACACCTCGCATGCTATTCCCTATTGGGAGAGGGCGGGGGTGGCGCACAAGATTGATTTGCGACTGGCGCCGGCCAGCCAGACCCTGGATGAACTGCTGGAAAGCGATGGTTCGGGTTCCTTCGATTTTGCTTTTATCGATGCCGACAAAGAGAACTACGGCCGCTACTATGAGCAATGTTTGAGCCTGCTGCGAAGCGGTGGCCTTATCGCCATAGATAACGCCCTGTGGGATGGTCGGGTGGCCGACGAGAACCAGCTGGATGAGGAAACCTCGGCCATCCGCGAGGTCAATAAACTGGTTGGAAATGATAAGCGGGTGGACTGTTCGCTGGTACCGATTGGCGATGGCCTGCTGCTGGCGCGCAAATTGTAAGGAGAATGACATGGGTTTATTTAGTGGCAAACCTAAGACGATTCCGGACGCTGCCACAGCTTTACCGGGGCGCGAGGAGGCCATGCCGGTAGCCGCCCGGCACTATGTGTTGGATGCGCCCCTGGCGGGTCCCTTTGACGAGTCTTTACAAATGGCCATGTTCGGCATGGGTTGTTTTTGGGGGGCAGAAAAGCGTTTCTGGCAAATGCCGGGGGTGGTGAGCACGGCCGTTGGATACAGCGCCGGGCATACGCAGAATCCCAGTTATCAGGAAGTCTGCTCCGGCATGACGGGGCACAATGAAGTGGTCAGGGTAGTGTTTGATCCGGCGCGCATTTCCTATCAGGGCCTGTTGCGCAGTTTCTGGGAGGGCCACAATCCGACGCAGGGCATGCAGCAGGGCAATGATGTCGGTACCCAGTACCGCTCAGGAATCTATACCTATAATGAAGAGCAGCAGACTTTGGCCGCGGAGTCGTTGGCGGCCTATCAAGCCGCGCTGCGCAGCGCCGGTATGCCGCCGATCACAACAGAGGTTTTGCCAGCCCCCGAGTTTTACTTTGCCGAGGACTATCACCAGCAATATCTGGCCAAGAATCCCGGAGGTTATTGCGGTCTGGGCGGCACCGGTGTGTGCTATCCCGACTAGAGTGGCGACGCTCGGTCTATTTAGGGGCTAGCTTTCGCTCGATGATGTTCTGATAATTGCGAATACGCTGCACGTAGCTCACCGGCTCCATGCCTTGGGCGTAGCCGTATTTCAGGTTTTTGTGGTATTTCGGGTCCGACAGCAAGGGCAGCACCTCCTCCATATCTTGCCAGCGCATCGGGTCTTTGCCCAATTGGCGAGCCAGCGTCTGGGCATCATGCATATGGGCGCGGCCAATATTGTATGCCGCTAGCGCCAGATAGCTGCGGTCGGGTTCCGGAATCGTGTCCTTAAAGCGTGAACGCATTTTTGCCAGGTAGGCGGCGCCGGCGGGAATGGCTTCTTTCGGGCTGAGGCGGTTTTTAACGCCCAGTGACTTCGCAGTATTTCGGGTCAGCATCATGATGCCCTTGACGCCGGTGGGACTGCTGGCATTCGCTTTCCAGTGTGACTCCTGATAGGCCTGCGCCATTAACAGGCTTGGGCTGATGTCGTATTTTTTCGCAGCGCTTTCGAACAAATCCCGGTATTTGGGCAGTCGTTTTTCAATGCGCCGCACGAGCGCACGCGTATCTACATAGTCAAAGTCATCAATGAAGCTGTAGTAGCGCTGCTCTATTGTGTTTAAGGCCTCTTTGCCCGCTTTGCTTGTAAGCCAGCGATCGACGCTCTTCTTTAACGTCTTGTTATCCGGCGGTAAGGCCCAGGCCAGGGCACTTTCGCCCGGCAAATCAAACATCACCAGCAACTCGGGAAGGTAGCGCCGGTTTATGGCAACAATATTGGAGTCGGCCAGCGTGCAATCTATTTTTTTGAGCCACACTTTTTGGAGCAAGTGCTCGGTGTTAGCGCTGTGGCTAACCTTCCATTTAATGTCAGGGTGCTTTTCCTTGAGTTGCTCGAGTCGGCCTATATAAGCGGTGTCTGCGGCAACTTCCAGCGATACATTCTTGAGCTGGGCGGGGGATTTTGCCTTGTTGCTGCCACGCCGACAAACCAGCTGTTGCTTAACCTTGCGATAGCTGCGGGTGAACAGGAAGCGCGATTGCCGGTCATCAGTCAGGCTGAGCCCGGCCGCGGCGATATCGGCCTTGCCATCGGCCAGTGCCTGGAAAACCTCAGCCAGGGTATCTTCCATGATAAAGCTGACCGGGCGGTTTTGGCTGGCGGCAAAGGCGAGTGCGAGATCGTGTTCAGGGCCGCGTGGCTGTTTTTCACGATCTATAAAGTAGCTTGTCGGAGAATTGCGCGTGACAACTCTGAGTTCGCTCGTGTCCGCTTCGAAACTATTGTCGCAGGCCAGCAAAAGACAAATGAGGGGCAGCAGACAGAAGTGTTTGGCGGCTGAGGCGGTCCGGCCTATCGGCATCCGCACTTAGCTACCCTCGCCGTGACGCCCGGCGCCGCCGACAAAACGCGCAACGCCTTCGGCGAAGCCTCGTGATTGCAGATATTGCCAGCCCAAGCTGCCTTCTATGGCCATGGCTCTATCGAAGTCCTGGCCGGCAGCGCGATGCAGGCATTCCCGATCCGATAGCATGCAGGCTTGCGGGTGCGCAGCAATGTTGGCGGCTAACTCGAAAGCTGTAGCTAGTGCTGCACCGTCGGCGCAGCGGCGATTGGCCAGACCCATGTCGAAAGCTTCGTTCGCATCAACAGCCCGTCCCGTGAGTATCATATCCATCGCGCGGCTTTCGCCAATCAGCCGAGGTAGCCGCACTGTGCCGCCGTCAATTAGAGGGACCCCCCAGCGTCGGCAGAAAACGCCGAAAACGGCGCTGTCTGCGGCTACACGCAGGTCACACCAGAGAGCAAGTTCCAGGCCGCCGGCAACGGCATAACCTTCCACGGCGGCAATTACAGGCTTCTTCGGTGTATGCCAGGTGGGGCCGAGTGGCCCGTGTTTGAAATCGGGGCTCCAGCTTACATCCTTGTCTAGGGCTTTCAGGTCGGCACCGGCACAAAAATGTCCGCCGGCTCCAGTAAGAATAGCGACTTTCATTGCGTCGTTCGCCTCGAAATCGAGAACGGCCTGACGCAGCAGCACACCGGTTTGGGTATCTATGGCGTTGCGAAACTCGGGCCTTTGCAAGGTGAAAATAGCGATCTCGTCGCGGTGTTCAACCGATACTGTCATGGTCTCCGTCCTGTTTGTTCCAGCGTGTTGAATGCTGTGTTTTATTGTAGTGTAGGCGAGGTTGGCTATTTCAGATGCCGGTTTAGAAACCGGGCAATACGACGGCAACCGTCGGCGCATTCGGGTGCCATTGCACTCAAGCCGTGGTAGCCGTGAATCATATGCGGGGCGATATCCAGTTCTACCTGTGTGCCGGCCGCAAGGGCTTTCTCTGCCAGACGTTGCGAGTCGTCCCGGGTAATGTCTTCACTGCCGGTGCCCAGAAAAAGCGGAGGTAAATCTGCCAACTCTGCGTACAACGGCGATATGGCAGGGTGCTCCGGTGATTCTGTACCCGCATAATCGAGGCCGCGCAGACGAATCCATTCTGCACTGACAAAGGGGTCGGTAGCGGCTTTGTCCTGAGCTGCATCGCCAGTCATTAGCAGGTCGAACCAGGGAGATAGGCCTGCGTATGCCGCCGGTAGAGCGCTGCCGGTGTCGCGCAAGCGGCACAGTAGGGAAAGCGCAATCCCCCCGCCACAGGAATCGCCAATGACGGCGAGTTTTTGCGGCCCGAAAATATCACTGAGTTCGCGGTAGACCGACAGGCTGTCATCCAGGGCCGCCGGGAAGGGGTGCTCCGGCGCGAGGCGATACTCGAAAATAAAAACCGGTCGCCGGAAAAATCGCGATAGTTCGGCGGCGTAGGGAATGTAGTGGGCAATGCCGGTGGAGACGAAGGCACCGCCGTGAACCATCATTACGGCGCTGTCACTAATATCGACTTCGGGTGTTTGTACACTCGCAACAGTAACGTTGTTCCATTCAAAATATTCCACCGATACATCGTCGGGATATTGGGTCGGGTGAATGGCGTGCATTTTTTCGCGGACCAGGATCACCGGGTCAGCGGGATTGGCCAGGCCGGGTTGCAGGGCCTGGCGCAGTGCCAGGTAGGCTTCACTCAGGTTTGGCATTATTCATTATGGTGTTGTCCAAGGTGCCTAAACGATGGCATAAAAGGAGCTTGGGTCTCAAGCTAAACCAGCAAGCATTGTCGATATAAGACGCATTAGGCGTCAGGCATGATTAACAGCCCGGGATGATTGGATATGGCGGCATCATTTAAGGATAAATACGGACCTTGGGCTCTGGTGGCCGGAGCGGCTCAGGGGATAGGCAGAGCTTACGCCGAGTATCTGGGTGCACAGGGTCTGGACTTGCTGCTGCTGGATCGCGATCGGGAAAAATTGCAGGCTAGCTGTCGAACGCTCGAATCGGAGCATGGCGTCACCTGCGTGAGTATCGTTGCGGATCTCTCCGGGCAAAATGTTCTGGAAACGGTCGTTGAGGCTGTTGCAGAGCGTGAAGTGGGTATGCTCGTTTACAACGCTGCAATGGCTGATGTTGGCCCGTTTTACAAAAGTGAATTTGATCTGGACTATGAATTAGATAAAGCCCGGGTCAACATGCTCTCGCCGCTGGCGCTGTTGTATCAATTTGCGCGGCCGATGCTGGCGCGCAAGCGCGGTGGCATCGTCTTGATGAGTTCCGGTTCGGGCTTGCAGGGCTCGCCCTATTATTCCCATTACGCCGCCACCAAGGCTTACAACATCATTTTGGCCGAATCCCTGTGGTACGAATTCAAGCCCTACCATGTGGACGTGTTGGCTTGTATTGCCGGTATGACGCTGTCACCGGCCGTAGCGGCTGCAGTCGAGCGGGGCGAAGGGCAGCGCAGCATATATCAGACACCTGCCGAGGTCGTTGTTGAGGCGATGGCTGCATTGGGTGAGAGTCCCAGTCATATCTGTGGTGTCCACAACCGCGATAGCCAGGGTCTGCTGAACAAGCTGCCTAGAGAGCAAGCAGTGTCGGCTATAGCAAAGCACGCAATCGACAATTTTCTGGGCGGTAAAGTGCCCGGGCAAGCGCTCAAGTAAAGCGAAATATAAACAAAGCGTAATCCGCCACTAATTAAGCATCTGCGATAACAGTCCGTTATCAGCTTCATTATCAATTCGAGGAGACCCTTCATGCCAGCAAAAAAACGTGAAATCCGCTACGGTGGCGCGATGCTCGACCACAAGGAAATTGATGCCGTTGTCGACGTGATGAAAAACGGTATGGCCATCGGCGAGAAGGTCCTTACATTTGAAAAGCGCGTCGCTGAATTGATGGGGCACAAACACGGCATAATGGTGAATTCCGGCAGTTCAGCCTTGCTCCTCACCATGCGCATGCTAAATTTCCCGAAGGGCAGTGAAGTTATTACTCCAACGCTCACCTTCGGCACCGATATTTCCAGTATTGTGTGTGCCGGATATATACCTGTTTTTGTTGATGTCGAGCTGGATACCTATCAGATCGATATCAGCAAAATTGAAGCGATGATCAGCGATAAGACCAAAGCTTTGCTTGTTCCCAACCTGGTGGGCGGAATGCCTGATTGGGACCAGTTGCGCGCCTTGGCAGACAGACACAATATTCTTCTGATTGAAGATAGCTGCGACACCCTTGGCGGTAGCTTTCGAGGCAAGCCCTCGGGCACGCGTGCAGATATTTCGGTAACCAGCTTTTCCATATTTCATATTATTACCTGCCTGGGTAATGGCGGCATGGTTTGTTTTAACGACCAAGGTTTGCTCGACCGGGGGCTGTCATTACGCGCCTGGGGGCGCTCATCCGAAAAGTATATGTATGGCACCAAGGCACAGGAAAGTGACGGGCGCTTTCTCGAGGATGTTGATGGTGTGGAATACGATGGCATGTTTATCTTTGAGGATATTGCCTACGGCTTTATTCCTAATGAGGCTGGAGCAGCCTTTGGTATAGAACAGGTTAACAAGCTCGGCTATTTCAGCGAATTGCGAACCAGTATTTTTAACCGCCACACCGAATTTTTGAATAAGCATAACGATATTTTTATTACCCCGCGCATTCTTGAGGGCGTTGTTACGACCTGGATTTGCTATCCCATCCAACTGCGGCCGGAGCTTGGGTGGAGTCGGCGCTCCTTGCAGATATTTTTGGAGGATAATGGCATCTTCACTCGCGTGATTTTCTCCGGCAATGCTGTGCGCCAGCCGATGATGAAGGGCGTTGAGTATCGTGCACCGGCCGAAGGCATGCCCGCTGCCGACCAGGTGATGGAATATGGATTAATGTTGCCCTGTCACCCGACCATGACGGATGAAGACTGCGCTTACCTCTATGAAGTGCTTGAAGAGTGGATCGCCGAGCAGCGTGCTAAGGCAGCCTAGCTAATATATTCGCCTGCAGGGCAGGCTCCTACGCGCGATCTGTGGGAGCCTGCCCTGCAGGCGAATTCAAACGGGTACGCAAATCTGGATTGTAGGAACTTGCCCTGCAGACGAAACTCCACCGGACACCACCGACTATGACTAAACTTGCAAAGCGCATCGTACTTATTACCGGTGCCAGTCGCGGCATAGGCGCCGCCATTGCCGAACGTTTTGCGGCCGAGGGCGCGCATCTGGCTTTGGTGGCGCGAACTTTGGACGCGCACGACCATCTGCCGGGCAGCCTCAGGGAAACCGAGGGCCTCGTTAAGGCGAGAGGCGGACACGCAAAAAGTTACGTGTGCGATCTCTGCGATGCCACTGCGCGCGAGCAGCTGGTTCGCGATGTGTTAGCCGATTTTGGTCGGGTGGATGTACTCATCAACAATGCGGCGGCTAATTATTTTCTGCCCTTCGAGAAAATATCGGCCAAGCGATTCGATATTATGTTCGACATGAATATTCGCGCTCCCTTTGATCTCTGTCAGCGTCTGATTCCGCAAATGGCTGAACGTGGTCAGGGCTGGATCGTCAACATCTCAACGGCGTCGGCCCAGCACCCCGAAGGTCCGCCGTTTTCCGAGCACGACCTGAAAAACCATCCAATGCTTTACGGTATGAGCAAGGCGGCTTTGGATCGCTTCAGTACAGGCCTTGCCGCGGAATACTTCGACCGGAATGTTGCCGTGAATGCGATGGCACCGGTCGGTGCGGTCGCCACACCCGGCGCAATAGCCTTGAACATGCTGCCCCCCCAGCGCTCAATGATTGAGGGCGTGGAAGTCATGGCAGAAGCTGCCTTATTTTTGGCAAGCAGCGATCCGCGGCAGGTGACGGGGCGTGTTTGCTATAGTGGCGAACTGCTGGCCGCCGAAGGCATAGCAACGAAAAATCTCGATGGCTTGTCGCGCTACGATGGCTTTATCGAAGGTGTCGACTAACTCTAGTGAGAACGTTATGACTATAAACGCCGCATGGATTTTCGCGCCCGTACTGGTCCAGCTGGTTTTGACTCTGGGGCTGTATATTTTGCTCGCCCGCCGCAAGCGTCTAGCCGCAGAGCGGCAGGAAGTGAATGAAGCGCGGCGCGGAATTTATGACGATGCCTGGCCCGAGTATGTCGTGTTGGTGAATAACTGTATTCGCAATCAGTTTGAACTGCCGGTGCTGTTCTATGTCTTGGTATTGTCCCTGTGGTCATTGAATGCCGTCGGCGCGGTGGCCTTGATCTTGGCGAGTCTCTTCGCTTTAAGCCGTCTGGTGCATGCTTACATTCAAACGGGTTCAAATCACGTGCCTACAAGGCGTCGCGTCTTCATGTTCGGTGTGCTGCTGGTTATGGCGATGTGTGTCTTGCTAGGCAGGGTTATTGTGCTGGCATAAGCTAGGGCTTATTTTCCATGGGGTCGGATGAACACGGAGGTCAATCATGTCTGAGACTCTGGTTTTAAAAGCGAGCTGTCTGTGCGGCGCGGTGAAAATCACAGCGAATAAGGGCAAGGCCGAATTCGAAGCCTGCCATTGCGGAATGTGTGCGAAGTGGGGTGGTGGGCCCTTCCTGACGGTAGATTGTGGAAGCGACCTTCTGATAGAAGGTGAAGACTACATTGGCATTTATCAGTCTTCCGAGTGGGCAGAACGGGCCTTCTGCAAGCACTGCGGTACGCACCTCTATTATCACCTCAAAATGCATGACAACTATGCGCTGTCCTTGGGCCTGTTTGATGAGCGGCCGCAACTTCAGTTTGAAAAGCAGATCTTTATTGATAGTAAGCCCGCTGACTACCATTTCGGCAATCAAACGCAGACGCTAACCGGAAAAGAGACCTTCGCGCTTTACGGGGCCTAATGAGTAGCTGGTATCGACTGAGCCTGGGTGATCCCTTACTGGCTGATGCCCTGCGCGAGGAAATAGCACAAGCAGCCAAGGCCGCGGCTCTGGCGGTGTACTCGCGCCATGAGGGCGAAGGACAGCTCCACTGCGAGCTGGTTTTGTATTTCCCCGAGCAGTCGTACGCTTTGGCCAAGACTTACAATGCGATGCCCGGCGGCGACCCCGGTGCGGGGCTTTCGCTCATGTCGCCAAGTTAAAACGAAAAAGCCCGCAACGCCTGGGGCTGATGCGGGCCTACCGGTTTTAAGCTAAGGTCTTACTAGACTTTCTTTTCCTGACCTTCCCAGTAAGGGTCGCGCAAACGGCGTTTGTAGAGCTTGCCGTTGGGGTCACGCGGTAGTTCTGCGAGGTAGTCGATGGTGCGAGGCAGCTTCATGCGCGCCAGCCTCTCTTCCAGAAAACTCATCAGCTCAGCCGTTAGTTCTTCCGAAGCCGTGATACCTTCGGCCGGTTGTACCACTGCCTTTATTTCCTCGCCCCACTCTTCGTTGGGTACGCCAAAGACGGCACAATCGATAATCTTTTCGTGCATGATCAGCACGTTTTCTATTTCGGCCGGATAAATATTGGCGCCGCCGGAGATAATCATGTCGATCTTGCGGTCGCTCAGAAAGAGGTAGCCGTCGTCGTCCAGATGGCCAACATCACCGAGGGTAAAGAAATTGCCGATTCGGTTTTTCTTGGTTTTAGTCTTGTCGCCTTTGTATTCGAAATCGCTGTTGTCCATCAACTTCATGTAGATGGTACCCGTTTCGTTTGGTCCCAGCTCATTTTCCTCGTCGTCAAATATTTTGACTTCGCTACCCATCCAGGCGCTGCCCACTGATCCGGGGTGGGCTAACCACCCTTCGGGTGTGCAGAGGGTGCCGCCGCCCTCGGTGCCGGCATAGTATTCATAGATGCTATTACCCCACCATTCGAGCATTTGGCGCTTGATGTCGGGTGGGCAGGGCGCTGCCGCGTGAATCATCTGACGAGTGGATGAGATATCGTATTTATTGCGGATTTCTTCGGGCAATTTCAGCGTGCGGGTAAATTGAGTCGGCACCATGTGACTGGTTGTGACTTTGTATTTTTCTATTAGCTGCAGCATTTCTTCGGGATCCCATTTGTCGACGAGAACGACGGAGTGACCCATATGCAGTGAGTTGCCGGAAAAATTCAGTACGGCTGTGTGGTACAAAGGCGAACCACAAAAATGAACGTTATTGTCTTCGGGCTGAATGCCAAAAAGCATTAAAAACATGGCCATCATGCCGTAGAGGTCTTCCGGTGACATATCCGGCAGGGGGCGTTTGACCCCCTTGGGCTTGCCGGTGGTGCCGGAAGTGTAATTCATGACTTGCCCGGCAGAGCGATTGTCCGGGAGACTGGTGGGTTGGCCGTCGATCAATTCGTTGTAATTGCGAAAGCCTTCAATGTTGCCTATCGCAAAGGCATTGTCGGTATTGAAGCCGGCTTCTCTGGCGGCCGTGGAGGCGGCTTTGGCAACCCGCTCGTGGGTTATAAATGCCTTGGCCTCACAATCTTCAAGAATATAGGCGACTTCCGGTCCGGCAAGATGCCAATTCACGGGAACGAAATAAAAGCCCGCTTGTGTTGCAGCTAAATAGACCTGATAAAATTCAACGCAGTTTGGCAGCATCATGGCAACACAATCACCGCGCTGCAGGCCGCGAGCGCGCAAGCCATGAACAATTTGGTTGGCTGTGTTGAGCAAATCACCGCGCGTATAGGTTTTACCGTCGGGTGCAACCAGTGCCAAGGGTGACGGATCTTTTTGGGCGAAGGCCCAGAATCCCAATTCAGACATAAAGAATCCTCCTTAATTATTGAAGTCGTATTTGATAGAAAACTATAACACTGGCAGCTAGTAGCCTCAGCAGCGCTAGAGGCCTACTTGAGCTATCAATTTGGGTCATCAATTAAGATCAGCGGCATACTTGCGCAGAATCGCCAATGGAACTGCCTCCAGCGCTTTTTGGTGAGTGCGCTGCAGGAATACTCGTGGTGCCATCTCCTGTTCGTAGGCTTCTCGCCAGCGCGCAGCGCACAGGCACCAGCGGTCGCCGGGTTGCAGGCCGGGAAAGCCAAATTCCGGGTGCGGCGTAGATAGGTCGTTGCCGCGAAAGCGCGAGTATTCCAAAAAATCTTTGCTCACTTCAATGCACACAGTATGTGAGCCAAGGTCCTCGTCATTGGTGTTGCAGCAGCCATCGCGGAAAAACCCGGTTAAAGGGTCTTCGCTGCAGGCTAATAATTTTTCACCAAATACATTGAGAGAGTCTTCCATCTCCATAAGCAGGTCTCTTGTGTCGCCATTTTTATAGGTATTCATATTTGCCTGCAGCGCAGGCTCCTACATTGTTAGTTTGGGGTCCTCGCTGCAGGCGAATACCCGTTAATATACATCAGAGTTGTTTGAGTTCGTGCAGCGCCATTGAACTATCTTTGCCGCATTGCAATGTCGGTCTGCCCTTCTCGAGTTCGGCGAGTGGCTCCACGGCTTTAAAGCTGCCGAAGTAGCGTTGGGCAAGTACCTGATACTGCTCGGTGCCATTTGTTTTCCAGTGAATCTCCTGTTCCGAGAGTTCGCGTACTATCCGTGCAGGTACACCGGATACCAGTGTGCGCGGCGGTATTTCAAAACCCGCTTTGACAAAGGCATTGCCACCCACGAAGGCCTCTTCGCCAACAATGGCATCGTCCATAATGGTTGAATTAATGCCAACAAGCGCGTTGCGGCGCACAATGCAGCCATGCAAGACGGCGCCGTGGCCGATATGGCCGTAACTCTCCACCACAACTTTTTTATCGGGAAAACTGTGCATCATGCAGTGGTCCTGCACATTGGCACCTTCGTGAATTTCGACGATGCCGAAATCTCCGCGCAGACAGGCAAAGGGCCCAATAAAGCAATTGGGGCCTATGCGCACATCGCCAATTAATACGGCTTCGGGGTGCACGAAGCTTGAGGGGTGAACAACGGGAATTACTCCTTCAAGCGCGTAAATTTTGGCCATGGTGGTGTCCTACTGTTTGTCGGGTAGTGCGTAAGCGATTAGGGCGTCACCGGGTTTTGACCAACCGTGGCCGCCGGCGGCAACGACAATATATTGCCTGGCATTTTTATCGAGTTTATAGCTCATGGGCGTGGCGTTGGCGGTGAAGGGCAGTCGGGCTTTCCAGACTTCGGCACCGGATTCCTGGTCATAGGCACGCAGGTACTTGTCGGTTGTCGCCCCGATAAAAACCAATCCGCCGGCTGTTGCGAGTGAGCCGCCCACATTGGGTGTGCCCGTATTAAACCACAAAGGGAACGGTGCAAGGTCACGGGTTGTTCCCAGTGGTATACGCCATTTCACTTCACCGGTTTTAAGATCAACGGCGCTAAAGCTGCCCCAGGGTTTGGGTACACAGGGCGCGCCATAGTTAGAAACCAGTGGCGTGCGCATGGCGCCGTAGGCGGTCCCGGTCATGGGGAAATACTCGATGGGGTAGTTGCCCTCGCGCGGCTCGGCGTCGTACTCGGCACGCGGTATCAGGGTAACCACCGTCGCGAAGTGCATCTGGTTGACAAACATCAGACCGCGTTCGGGGTTGACGGAAACGCTGCCCCAGTTAATGCCGCCAATATTGGCCGGGTAGAGTACTGAGCCTTCAAGGGATGGCGGTGTGAAAATGCCTTCCGAGCGATATTGGCTTACCAACTTCTGGCAGGCGCTTTTTCCAAAGCCGAAGAGACCTTCAACATTGTCCTTGTCGATAATTCCGGTGAAATGCAGTGGTTTGGGATGGGTGGTAAAAGGCTGGGTTGGAGACAGCTGTTCGCCGGGTACGCCGTTTTGCGGTACGGGCCTTTCTTCCACCGGATACAAGGGTTTGCCACTGTCCCTGTCCAGCAGAAATACCATGCCGGTTTTGGTGCCCTGCAGTACACCCGCGGCATTGTTGGCGACACCGGGTATTTGAAAGAGCACAGGTTGGGCCGCAACATCAAAGTCCCAGACGTCGTGATGAACGGTTTGGAAATGCCAGCGGTATTTGCCGGTGTTGGCGTCCAGTGCGACGACGGACGAGCCGTACTCATCAATGCCATCGCGTTCGCCGCCGTAGAGGTCGGGCGAGGGGTTGCCCGTGGGAATGAGCACGAGTCCGCGCTCGTGGTCTGCGGACATGGGCGCCCATACATTGGGGCTGCCCTGGTGATATTTAACCCTGCCGTTTTTGTCCCGGTGCCTGGCTTTATAGTCCTCGCTAACGGGGTCCCAGGCCCAGACACGGGCGCCGGTTTTTACATTGAAGGCTCGCACCACGCCCGATGGCGCGTCATCTCGCAGATTGTCGACGACCAGGGCGCCAATCACAGCGATGTCGCCAATGACCGTTGGCGGTGAGGTAGGGTAGTACTCCCAATTCACATGTTCACCAACGCTCTCGCGCAAGGCCACACGGCCACCCTTGCCGAAATCACCGCAGGGTTTGCCGGTATCGGCATCCAGGGCAATCAATTCCGCATCGCGCGTACCGTAGATAATGCGCTTGTTGCAGCTTTCTCCGGCTTGCTGGCCTTCCCAATAACTGACGCCCCGACAAATGGCTGGATAGTAGCCGCCGGATTTGTTTTGAACCTCGGGATCGAAAACCCAGCGCTCCTCGCCGCTGTCGGGCGCGAGCGCAAACACGCGCCCGAAAGGGCTGCAGTAGTAGAGGTGATCATTCACCGCAATGGGAGTGACCTGCAAACTGGTAAAGCTCCAATCGCTGTCCTGGCCTGTGCTCAGATCGCCGGAGTGGTGGGTCCAGGCGATTTCCAGCTGATCGACATTATTGCGATTGATGTCCCGCAGGGGAGTAAAGCGATCTGAATTGGGGCCGCCACCATAACTGGGCCAGTTGGCTATTTGCCTGGAATCCGGGCTGGACGTCTCCGGCTTGGTGCTGCCTGACCAGCAGCCGGACAGCAGTGCGGCCAGCGATAAGGTAGCGGCGCATCGTTGGAAAGCGCTGTGCGGATTGAAAAAGCTGTGCATGATTATTGTCCCGATACCTTGCAATCTTATATGCCCTCAGCATAACAAGCTCGTCGCTCTAGCTGAATCATCCATATGGTAGTGATCACAGAACACATAGGCGCTTCGCATAGCACACTGATTTCCAAGAGCAAATCATGGATAATGCGCGGATCAGGTATTTTAATTTTCCAGTGGTAATTTTATCTATGCGTAGAACCAAGATCGTTGCGACAGTAGGTCCAGCGTCCGATAGTGAAGAGATTTTATCGGCCCTCATTGAGGCCGGTGTGAACGTCTTTCGATTGAATTTTTCTCACGGCACCGCCGATGAACAAAGTCAGCGTGCTTATCGTATTCGTGAACTGGCCGCGGCTCGCGGTTGTCACGTGGCCTTGCTGGGCGATTTGCAGGGCCCCAAAATCCGCCTGCGCAAGTTACCTGGCGACTCCATTAGGCTCAAGAAAGGCCAAACACTCATTCTCGATACTGCGCTGAAGGACGGAGAAGGTAATGAAGGTCATGTGGGTGTGGATTATCAGCCCCTGGCCGAGAGTGTTGCCGCTGGCGACGTCTTGCTGCTGGACGATGGTCGCTTTCGCCTGGAAGTTGAATCTGTGAGCGGCAGCAAAGTCACCACGGTCTCATACAGTGCCGGCACGCTCAAGTCGCGCAAAGGTATAAACCGCATGGGTGGCGGCTTGTCGGCACCTGCGCTGACTGAGAAAGATCTCGAAGATGTGAAAACCGTCGCTGCGCTGGCCCTGGACTACGTCGCCATTTCTTTTCCCAGTGGCGCGGCGGATATTGAGTACGCGCGCAGCGAATTGGATAAGGCCGGCTGCATTGCCAGTGTTATTGGGAAAGTTGAGCGCGCTGAAGCTGTCGCAGACGATGAAACACTGGATGGGCTGATAAGAGCTTGCGACGGCATTATGGTGGCGCGAGGCGACTTGGGCGTTGAAATCGGTGATGCCAACCTGATCGCCTACCAAAAACACATGATCAAGCGCGCCCGCCAGTTAAACCGGGTCGTTATTACCGCTACACAGATGATGGAGTCGATGATTTCAAATCCGCTGCCAACCCGCGCGGAGGTCTTTGACGTTGCAAACGCTGTGCTTGATGGCACCGATGCAGTGATGTTGTCCGCAGAGACGGCTGCGGGTGAATTCCCGGTTGAGACGGTAGAGGCAATGGCTGGCACCTGTGTTGGAGCGGAACAGTCACCCTCCATTCAGCGTTCCGGGCACCGGATGGACATCCAGTTCAATAATGTTGAAGAAGCGATCGCGATGGGCGCGATGTACACCGCTAATCATTTACAGGGAGTGAAAGCGATAATTGCGCTCACTGAATCGGGGCGTACGCCACTGTTGATGTCGCGAATCAGCTCCGGTCTGCCGATTTACGCCGTCAGCAGCCATCAGACCACCTGTAACCGGGTGTGTTTGTATCGCGGCGTTGTGCCGGTTTATCTGGATACCAGCCGCTTTGCCAAAGAAGAACTGGTGGTGGGGGTCATAGAGCATTTGCGCGGAAAAGGTGTTATCGCTCCCGGTGACACGGTGCTGGTCAGCCACGGTGATACCGCCGGCGTTGGCGGTTGCACCAACAGCGTTAAAATTGTGACGGTGTAGAGCGGTTCTTGCGTGTAGGAGACTGCCCTGCAGGCGAAGCGATTTGAAGTTCATTCGCGAGCAGGGCTCGCTCCTACAGGCCTTCTTTATTAAATCGTAGGAGCCTGCCCCGTAGGCGAACCGCCTCGGCCTTTGGCAAATCCTATTTTTTATCAGCGTTAGCCGCATCCAGAAATGCCGGCTTCTCACCACCGCCATGTACGGTGACTGTAGAACCGCTCACGTAGGATGATAGCGAACTGCCAAGGAACAGGCAGGCGTCGCCAATATCTTCCGGAACCGCCATTCTACCCAGAGGGATAGTGGCACCGACGGCAGCGATACCCGCCTCGTCACCATAGTGCATATGGGCCTGTTCGGTTCGAATCAGGCCGCCAATAATGGCATTGACCCGAACTTTGGGCGCCCATTCAACGGCCAGAGATGTACACAGATTGACCAGACCTGCTTTGGCCGCACCATAGGCCGCCGTCAGCGGTGATGGCCGAACTGCCGAGACACTGGCGATATTAATAATCGAGCCGCCACTGTCTTGCTTTTGCATTACGGCATTGACGCACTGGGAAAAGTTCAGCGGTGCCAGCAGGTTCAGGCGGATTATGGACTCTGAAAATCGCGGTGATGCGGTGGCAGCCTCGGCTGCGGGAGCGCCGCCTGCGTTGTTGACCAGCACGTCGATGCGGCCGTAGTCCTGCGCAACGGCGTTAACAAAGCCCTGGATCTGGTCGAAATCCTTAACGTCGCAACTGCGAAAATCGGCGCTATTGCCGCCGGCTGATGGTAGGGAGTCGGGCTCGCTGCGGCCGCAAATGATGACTTTTGCGCCGTGTTGCAGGAATCTCTCGCTGATGCCTATTCCCACACCTTTCCCGCCACCAGTGACGATAACTACCTTTCCTGTAAAGTCGAGCCGATTTTCCATGCAATCCTCTAGCAAGTTCTGAACGTGTTCATTTGATGACGAGTTGTGGGGCCATTATAGCCATTCGAGTGAATGCCTCGCCAAGCAGGGCGCTACAGTAGCGCCGGCCGGGCAATTATGTATCGTCCAAATGGGGCATTCGGCTGGCGAATAGGGTCAGACACAGGGCCTTGAATGCATTTATAGCCCATTTGGGCGCTGGATGCTGATGGGCGCTTCTGAGAGAATGCTGCGCGGACATCGAGGGGCTAAGTTTCAGTCGGAATACCCTGCAGCTGCCCGGTGAATGAACGGCGGGCACTAACACACTATATTGACGAGGCAGAGAATGAGTAATTTGAAACCGGTTATAGCCATTTTGGGTGGTACAGGAGATTTGGGTACGGGGCTGGCGCGCCGTTGGGCGCAAGCGGGCTACCGCGTCATTATTGGCTCGCGCACCCAGGAGAAAGCGGACGCGGCGGTTTCTGATCTGAAATCCGTTATGCAGGAGCGTGGCGTCACAGCGGTAACCGTTGAAGCCATGGAAAATCTTGCTGCGGCGCAGGCGGCGGATATCGTTGCAATGACGGTACCCTTTAGTCACCACAGCAGTACTCTGGAGCTGGTCAAGCCCGCCTTGCAAGGCAAAATCCTCATCGATGTTACCGTGCCTTTAGTGCCGCCGAAGGTTGCCCGTGTGCAATTGCCGGAGCAGGGTTCTGCCGGCCAGATTGCCCAAGAGCTACTGGGTGAGGACGTGCAGGTAGTATCGGCCTTTCAGAATGTTGCCGCCCATCACCTGCAGGAAGGTCTTGGCCTCGAGTGCGACGTACTGGTGTGTGGTGACAAAAAAGATGCGCGTGCGCAAGTCATCGAACTGGTTGAAGCAGCTGGCATGCGCGGATTTCACGCGGGCAGTATTGCCAACGCTGCTGCCGTGGAAGCGATGACTTCGGTACTGATTTTCGTCAACAAACAGTACAAATGTCACGCCGGTATTAAACTGACCGGATTGCCTGAGTGACACAAAGTCTTACGATGACGGTTCTGCCAGACTTTCCTCTGGTAGAACCCGGCGATGATCTCGCCGCGCTGATTGTACAAAGTGCCAGTAATGGGGCGATTACGCTCGAGGATGGTGATGTTCTGGTACTGGCGCAGAAAATTGTGTCCAAATCTGAAAACCGCTACGCCTACCTGAACGAGGTCAGCCCCGGCGAGGCGGCGCTGGCCCTGGCCGCTAAAACGGACAAAGACCCGCGTCAGGTAGAGCTGATTCTCAGGGAGTCGAAAGAGGTGGTGCGTCAGCGCCGCGGTGCCATTATTGTCGAACACCGCGAAGGTTATGTGCATGCCAATGCGGGTATCGACGCCTCGAATATTGCCTCCCAACCTGGCAATCCACGCCTGCTGCTATTACCTTTGGATTCCAATGCATCGGCTCGCACCTTGCGGATTTCGCTGCGTAAAAGCCTGGGGGTGGACGTATGTATTATCATCAACGACAGTGCCGGCCGTGCCTGGCGCAACGGGACCTGCGGCTTTGCCATCGGCAGCGCCGGTTTTGAGGCTTTAGTGAGCCGCATAGGTGACAAAGACCTGTTTGGCAGGCCGCTTGAAATTACTCAAATTGCAGTAGCGGACGAGCTCGCCGCCGGCGCCTCGTTTTTAATGGGGCAAGCCGATGAAGGTGCGCCGGTTGTGTTGGTTCGCGGCGCCCGCTTACGCCCCTCCGAGCAGGGCTGCGAAACGCTGATTCGCGCCAAATCCGAAGATTTATTCCGCTGATGGCCACCTTCGAGGGGAAGGTTATTGCCCTCACGGGCGGCGTTGGCGGTGCTAAGCTGGCTCGCGGTCTGGTCGAGGTGCTTTCGCCAGAGCAACTCCTGATCGTAGCCAATACCGGTGATGATTTTGAACACCTGGGCTTGTCGATTTCACCCGATCTTGATTCGGTGATGTACGCTCTGGCGGATAAAAATGATGCCGAGCGCGGCTGGGGCCTGGCCGGCGAAAGCTGGCAGGCAATGGCGGCCCTAAAACAGCTGGGCGGTGAGGACTGGTTCCGCCTGGGCGACAAGGATCTCGCAACCCATCTGTGGCGTAGCCAATTGTTACGTGATGGTCACAGCCTGACGGCGGCAAGCCGTCTACTCTGCGAAGCGCTCGGTGTTAAGCATCGCCTGATACCAATGAGTGATGACCCGGTTCGTACCATAGTCAGCACTGATCGGGGGGAGCTGGGTTTCCAAAGCTATTTCGTTCGCGAGCAATGCAATCCCAAAGTGAGTGGCTTTCGCTTTGAGGGTATTGAGATAGCGAGGCCGGCGCAGGCTTTGATGGACTGGCTACTTGATGAAACGCTGGCCGCGATTATTATTTGTCCGTCCAACCCCTTTGTGAGTGTTGACCCGATTTTGCAATTAAAGGGCGTACGCGAGGCGATGTTGAAGAGCCGTGCGCCGGTTGTGGCCGTGTCGCCCATTGTCGGCGGGATGGCAGTAAAAGGGCCTGCAGCCAAAATGATGGAAGAATTGTCGATACCCGCCAGCGCCGACGCGGTTGCGGCTTGGTATGACGATTTATTGAGCGGTTTTGTGATTGATATTGTCGATCAAAGTCTGGCATCGTCGCTGTCGATGCCATGCAAGGTGGTATCTACTCTGATGGGCTCTCTTGCCAGCAAGCG
>JBFJTG010000028.1:0-31280 GCA_041625575.1 Litorivivens sp. | reverse complement strand
TCTTCAGACTGTGCCTGCACAAGACTTGAAAGCAGTGGCAGACAAAATACTAAAACCAATAATTTACTCATTGGAGTATCCCTTTTCTGGTGCCTTGTAACTTGCAGCACTTTTATATTTGGCGGGACTACATGCCTTACAGGAACACACCGCGGGCGCAGTTTGAATTCGGTTCCGTCTTTTATTACAGTATACTATTAATAGAGATCGAGCAATCGGCTCCTGCGGTCCGCCCGAACCACCTAACATCACGAAGCGAATTCGATATGCAGCCCAATGCTTCCAGCTCTCTGGTCGAAGCCCTCACCACACCTCAGCTAATACGGGGAGCGTGCGCTAACTGGTCAAGTAATGATCTCGTGGTGTTTGACAACACGCGGCTTAGTTATAGCGAAGCCGAACACCGCTCTGCACTTCTCGCCAGACAGTTGCTTGCCGGTGGCGTGGGAAAAGGTAGTCACGTTGGCTTGCTGCTAGCCAATAGCTGGGAATTTGTGGTCAGCTGGCTTGCCATAACCCGGATTGGTGCCGTTGGCGTCCCCCTAAGCACCTTTTCTACCGCGTCAGAATTGCGGCAGCTAATCGTCCATGCGGACTTGCACAGCCTCATTTTTCAATCGACCTACCTGAACCACAATTACGTCAGCAGGCTTAAAGAGGCCCTGCCTTCGCTCGACTCCGGACTAGAGCAATTCCTGCCGGAGGCTCCCTGTTTACGCCGCTGCTGGATTTTCGGCGACCCATCACCAAGATGGGCGCAGACCGCTTTAGATAGCAAGGCACCGCTGGCCTCCGCGACTCTTTTGACCGCCGCTGAAAAAACTGTTTGCAGTGGCGACGCTGCGGCCATCATTTACACCTCGGGCAGCACCGGCGAACCCAAAGGCGTCATGCACAGCCAGGGCAGCCTCTTGCGACAGTCGGTCAAACAGGCGCGAGAAAAAAAGCTCTGCGCAAGCGATCGAATATTTTCATCCATGCCTTTTTTCTGGGTGGGGGGCCTGTCCTACAAACTCCTACCGGCGATGCAGGCAGGAGCCACGGTAATGGGCTGCGCGAGCGCTGCGCCGAGCGACATTCTTGATTTTATTGAATCCGAAAATATCAGCTTATTTTTAGGCTGGCCTCACGCGGGGCAAGCACTGGAAGCTGACCCCAGCTTTAGCTCGCGCCAACTCACGCACTTGCGTGGCGGCTATCTTTTTGGCGCACTCCCACCCGAACAACGCCCGACTTCTCTGTCCGCTGTTTGCAACGCGCTGGGCATGACGGAAACCGCCGGCCCGCATACCGCCGGCCACCTCTCACCACTACCCGAGGCATTCCATGGCTCATTTGGCTGGGCCTCCGAGGGAATGGAATACCGGATTGTCGATGTCGACAGCGGCGAAAGCGCGGCCGATGGCGAGCCCGGTGAACTATGGCTGCGCGGTGACACGCTGATGATGGGCTTGTACAAACGCGAGCGCAGCGAGGTCTTTACTGCCGACGGTTGGTACCGCACCAGCGATTTGGTTATTCGCCGTGAAGGACATCTCTTCTTTCAGGGGCGCTGCGACGATGTCGTCAAGATCAAGGGAGCCAACGTATCCCCCAGGGAAGTGGAAGATGCACTCAATTCGCTTCCCGAAGTCGCGCAATCCATCGTTACCGGCGTAGAGCATCAGGGGAAATTGTATCTGGGCGCTGTGCTTGCCACAGTCGCCGAGCTGGATATGGACGAATTGCCCAAGCGGCTGCGCAAAACCTTATCGTCCTACAAGGTTCCAAGCGTCTTTAGCAGCCTGCCCGCCAGCGAATTACCCTTTCGCTCCAGCGGCAAAATTGATCGCCGTGCTTTAATCAAACGATTGCAAGACACGCTAGCAAAAAACTAGAGGTGGGCTATTTACTATCTTTCAAACCTTGCCGTATCTCTCGAAGCTCATCCAGATTTACCGGGTCCATCCGCGCCACACCGGCGCGCACCACCGACGGCACCATCGCATAGAGCCAGCGCGCTATCCACAGTTTGAAGTTTCGGCGCGGCAGCACCACTTCAAATTCCCGTCGCTCAACCGCCTCAAGCAATTGGCGGGCAATCATATCTGCCGGAAAGACCTCACCATCATAGGCGCCTGGCTCATCCAGTTTATCCCAAATTTCGGTGGCGATTGGACCCGGATGGACCAGCATCGCATGAATGCCCGACCCCTCAAGATCACCCCATAAACCGCGGGTAAAACCGTTCATCGCGCATTTCGATGCGACGTACACAGCCTCATGGGTTGGCGGCACGATTGAGCCGAAAGATGAAACATTGACGATAACGCCGCCGCCATCACGCAGCATCATGGGTATGGCGGCAAGACTCGTCCACAGGCAGGACATAAAATTGGTGCGAATAACAGTCTCGGCGTCCTCGTCAGTAATTTTATAAATCATGCGATGCATCGGCACACCGGCATTGTTTATCAGCATGTCGATGCGGCCATAGTGTTCCACCACTTTCAGCACCAGCTCGCCGGCAAATTCCTTGTCGCTCATATCACCCGCAACATACATCGATTCTGGTGAATGCGGCTTCATCTCTTCTAACAAACTGATCAGCCGCTGTTCACGTCGAGCAACGGCAACCACTATTGCGCCCTTAATGGCGAGCACTCGCGCCGTTTCCAGACCAATACCCGAGGAAGCCCCGGTAACTACCACGACTTTTTCCCGGAAAACATTCGCCTTGCCCATAGCTACTCCTTCGTTTAACAACGCTGCTGCTACAGATTTATAGCGAGCGCCGCTTGTTTTTCAATCAGTATACTAATATAAAGAACGCAATCATGTCATCGCAAACACGCCCCTGCGGCTAAAACCTGATAAGAGCTGACTTATGCGCAAAGTTTCTTCCGCCCTTTCACTAGGCATTTTTCTCACTCTTGCTATTGCGCTGGAAGTGACGGGGGAGCAACAGCAAGAAGATGAACCGCGCTTATCGGCACCCAGGCTTCTGTGGGGCGACACCCACGTGCACAGCGCCTATTCCTTTGATGCCTTTCTGAATGGCAATCACAGTGCCACACCCGACACGGCCTACCGCTTCGCTAGCGGCCAGCCCGTTATCCATCCTTTCACCCGCGCGCGGGTACAAATTGACCAGCCGCTGGATTTTATCGTGGTGGCCGATCACGCAGAATTTTACGGCGTCGCACGCAAAGCATTTTATGGCGACCTCGATAGTGCTGCAGATGCCGGGCCTATCGATCGGCTCGCGCTCTGGTTTACCAAACACTTTATTCGTTATCTTGTTAATCAGGGCAGCGGCTCGGCACTTTTTGGCAAAATGCTGCCAAAGCCCTCCGACGCCAGTGAGTCTGCCTTGTCACAACCCGATGGTTCGCCGATAGACACCAGCCTCGTTGAGCGCAGTGTCTGGCAAGACGCCACTGCACTGGCCGACCACTACAACCAACCCGGCAAATTCACCACCTTTGTTGGCTGGGAGTGGAGCTCAACGCCCGGTGCCGCCAACCTGCACCGCATCGTGATGTCGAATGCCGATGCAAAACAAGCAGCCACCTTCCGCCCCTTTAGCGCCGTAGACAGCCCCTTTCCCGAAGACCTGTGGCGTTGGCTGGCCGAAACCCAGGCAAAAAGCGGCATCCAGTTTCTCTCCATTCCACACAACTCAAATATTTCGAAAGGCTACATGTTTGACACGCGCTCCCTGCGCGGCGAAGCCTTTACCCGGGAATATCTGGAGCTGCGAAAAGCGATGGAGCCGGTAGCGGAAATCACCCAGATAAAAGGTGATTCCGAAACCCATGAAGCGCTCTCACCCAGAGATGAATTCGCCAAGTTCGAAACCTATGGCTGGTATATGCAGCGAGGTTATGAGCCCTACCAAGCTATGGCCGGAGACTACTTGCGCAGCGCACTACTGCGCGGCCTGACGATCGAAGACAAGCAGGGAGTAAACCCTTACCAACTCGGATTCATAGGCTCGACCGACAGCCACACCGCACTATCCTCCGCGAAAGAAGGCGATTTTCTCGGCAAGCACGCCAACCAATCAACACCCGAAACAAAAGGTAGACCCGCCGATAGCGACCCCGATGCCAGCGGCTGGAGCATGTCCGCCTCGGGGCGCGCAGCCGTGTGGGCGGAAAGTAACAGCCGCGACGCGATAATTGACGCACTTCGCCGGCGCGAAGTGTATGCCACCACCGGCACACGCATTGCACTGCAGGTATTTGCCAGCTGGGACTTTGCCGATTTGAATCTTGAGGACAAGGACTGGCCCTTAAAAGCCAGGGCGCGCGGAGTGGCGATGGGCGCTGAATTACCTCCGGCACAGATCAACACAGCCCCGGAATTTGCCGTGATTGCCCTGCAGGATCCCGCCAGCGCACGCCTGGATCGAGTTCAGGTGATCAAAGGCTGGATAAACGCTCAAGGTGAAACTGAAGAGAGAATCTACGACATTGCCTGGTCGGGAGATCGCAACCTAAACGCCGACAGCAAGGTACCTGCCATTGCCGACACGGTCAATCGCCGCACCGGTGCCTACGATAAGACTCTGGGCGCATCACAACTGGCGGCGCGTTGGCGCGACCCGGATTTCGACGTGAATCAGGCCGCTTTCTATTATATTCGTGTTTTGGAAGCGCCCACCCCCAAGCACCTCCTATTGGATGCGATTGCCCTGGGGATAGACCAGCCGCCGGAAGGCGCTGCCATTATTCAGGAACGCGCCTACAGCTCGCCTATCTGGTATCGGCCGGCAAGTTCAGCACAAGAACCTGGTTCATGATTGACGGAGCGACCCGATCTAATTAGTATACTAATATAAAAAGAGCGCACCGCGCTTGATAAACGGAGACCCAATTGTCATGTCAGCCCTCCAAGGTATACGCGTACTCGAAGTTGCCAGCTGGACCTTTGTACCCGCTGCTGGCGCCATCCTCGCCGATTGGGGCGCCGATGTTATCAAAATCGAACATCCCGAGACCGGAGACCCCCAGCGCGCGCTAATGACCTCCGGCTTGCTCGGCCCTGACGGGGGCAGCCTCGTTAACTTTATGATTGAACAACCCAATCGCAGCAAACGCAGTATCGGAATCGATATTGCCACACCCGAAGGTCATGCCCTGCTGCTTCGGCTGGTCAAAAACGCGGACGTTTTTCTCACAAATTATCTGCCGGGTGTGCGCAAGAAACTCGGCATCGACGTCGAAGAGATTCGCGCCGCCAACCCAAAAATCATTTACGTGCGCGGTCACGGTCAGGGCGCAAACGGGCCCGATGCGGACCGAGGTGCCTATGACGCGGCCGCCTTCTGGTCGCGCGGCGGCATTGCCGATAGTTTGTCGCCCGCAGATCGCGCCTACCCCATCTCCCAGGGCCCGGGCTTTGGTGATCTAGTCGGTGCGCAGACCATTGCCGGTGGCATCGCTGCCGCTTTATTTAAGCGCGAACGCAGCGGCGAAGGCTCAGTCGTCGACGTTTCACTTTTACACACGGCTATGTGGCTGCTGTCCTTTGGCATTGTTGCCAGCGACACACTGGGCATCGAACTGAAAACCGGTGGTGGCAAGCGCAGCGAAACGCCCAACCCCCTTGTCGGTTTTTACAAAACAAAAGACGATCGTTATATAACGCTCGTAATGCTGCAGTCGGATCGCTACTGGGCAGAACTCTGTAACACAATCGGTACCGCCAATCTCATTGAAGATGAGCGTTTTGCCAACGCTACTGCCCGGCAAAAAAATGCAGGCGATTGTGTTGCGGCTCTCGACGCGGCCTTTGCGAGTAAAACGCTTGCCGAATGGAAGGATGCACTTGCCAACTTTAGCGGTGTCTGGGCGCCCGTACAAAGCCAAATGGAATTACTGAAAGACCCGCAGGCAATTGAAAACGACTATGTGATGGACGTACAGTCACAGGATGGCAGCCGCAGTTTCAAATTGGTTACCAGTCCGGTTCGCTTTAATGACACACCTCCCACAATGACTGCAGCACCGGAACTGGGTCAGCACACCGAGGAGTTTTTACTAGAGCTAGGCTTTGAGTGGGAAGAAATCGAAGCCTACAAAGCCTCCGGCGCCATTACCTAAGTTATTAGAAACTAGAGCATCGCCTTTGTGACAGCACCTGCCGACAAGCCAGACGACTTTCGCCATGAAGTGCGCGAGTGGCTGCTGGCGAATTGCCCTGAATCACAGCGCCAGCCCATCACTGCCGAAGAGCAAGTGTGGGGTGGGCGCAATCGGATTTTCCCCAGCGAAGACGCAAGACTGTGGTTTGAGCGTATGCGCGACCGCGGCTGGATCGTGCCCGATTGGCCCAAAGAGTACGGCGGCGCCGGCCTCGACGAAACGCAATGCAAAATAATCGAAAAGGAAATGAAGCGCCTGCGCTGTCGCAAACCGCTTTACGACCTCGGCATCTGGATGCTGGGGCCCGCACTTCTTGAGTTTGGCAACGAAGAACAAAAACGCGAACACCTGCCCCGCATTGCCGCCGGTGAAGTCCGCTGGTGTCAGGGCTACTCGGAGCCCGGAGCCGGTTCGGATCTCGCCAGCCTGCAAACGCGCGCCGACGATTGTGGTGATCACTTTCTCGTAAACGGCACAAAAATCTGGACGACCAAAGCTGACAAAGCCGATTGGATTTTTTGCTTGGTGCGCACGCGACAGGGCGGCATCAAACAACAGGGCATCAGCTTTCTCTTGATAGACATGGATGACCCCGGCGTCACCGTCACGCCCATTAGCCTGCTCAGTGGCGAATCCGAATTCTGCCAAACCTTTTTTGACAACGTCAAAGTGCCCAAAAGCAATCTTGTGGGCAACCTGCATGAAGGCTGGTCTGTGGCCAAAGCCCTGCTAAAGCACGAACGCAAATTAATGTCGGATGTCGAGATCGACACACCGGGACCGAGCTTCACTTTACACGAAGCCGCCGCGCAGTACGTAGGTCATGATGCGCAAGGTAAACTCAGCGACTATCAACTTCGAGACCAGCTGGTGAAGAACGATATGCGCTTCAAGGCTCTGGCGCTAAGCCACGCGCGCAGCTATGAAGAACGGCTCGCCGGTGTCGGCAACCAAATCGGCATGATCATGAAATACGCCGGCACAGAGACCCAAAAAGAGAAAGAAGAACTGTTAGTTGCCATACTCGGCACCCGCGCCCTGGGTTGGGAAAGCAGCGACGAAGACGGAGACTTTAGTAGTGACGAGTTGCTCACCACGCGCGGTTGGTTGTACTCAAAAATACTGTCCATTGCTGGCGGCAGCACTGAAGTGCAACTGAATATTATTGCCAAACGGATATTGGAATTGCCGGACTAGAACTGCGACTTTCCTGGTTTTGTTCGCCTGCAGGGCAGGCTCCTACAGATAATAATCACCTTGTAGGAGCGAGCCTTGCTCGCAAAGATTTACATTCCAACAATTCGCCTGCAGGGCAGGCTCCTACAGGACATGCTCACTACCTTTTGTAGGAGCCTGCCCTGCAGGCGAATGTAATGCGCTTAATTGAACTCTACACTCACTTCCAAACCGAAGGTTCGCGGCTTACCACTAATCATCAAACCGGCACCCAGCGCACCTGAATTTGAAAATCCACTGGTGTAATACACTTTGTCC
Organism: Litorivivens sp.; assembly: GCA_041625575.1. Taxonomy (GTDB): domain Bacteria; phylum Pseudomonadota; class Gammaproteobacteria; order Pseudomonadales; family Spongiibacteraceae; genus Litorivivens. Next base: position 23,655 of record JBFJTG010000028.1, on the reverse strand, counting down.
GTTACGTTTTCGACAAAGGCCGTAACCTGAACTCTTTCTGAAGGCTGATAAATCAACCTCGCATCGTACACCGTCACTTCTTCAATATGGGCGCTTTCAAAGCTATCAGCCAGATAATCCAGGCCGGTAAAGACCTCATCACGGTAGCTTGCGGAAAAGCGGGGAATGAACATACCCACTGGGGTCAGCAATTTGTAGTAGGCCGACAGCGAGTACGTCAACTTGGGAGTCACAAAGAAGGGTTCTTTCGATCGATCAACCGGCCGTTCGCCAACAAAAGGCGTGACGGCGTTGCCCATAAAATCGTGGAAAGTCGCGTCAAGATAGCTGGCGTTAAAATTAACGAACCAGTTAGCAAAGGTGAAGGCGGACTCAAGCTCAACACCATCAATCGTAGAGGCACCGGCATTGGTGTAAAACTGCAGAATTTCAGTGCCGGTTATACTGTCGCCCAGCTCGTTCGTCTGGATCTGCATATCTTCCCACTCGGTGTGAAAGATAGAGGCATTAAAGCGAAAACGACTATCGACCGCATCCAGTTTAAAGCCGAGCTCAATATTGGTCACAAACTCCGGCTCAACGCCAACCAGTTCCTGGCCACGCGCATCTATGCCGCCAGCTTTAAAGCCTTTGCTATAGGTAACATAGGTCAAGAAACTATTCAGCTGCATGGCATCGACCCAGTTGCCCGGTGCCAACATACTCAGCGTTGCAGACGGGGTGAACTCGGTAAAATCGCGACTGGCACCAATCACGGTATTCTCGCTTAACAAAGGCAGCGTACGTTTGTCATCGAATTGCGCATCAAACTGGGCGCGACTGATCGGCGTAAATACACCAAACTGTTCTACGTATGTAGCGCCAAGTCGGTTGCCTAACTCAACGGTATCCACTTCTGTTACCAGTGTTTCTCGATCGCGTGTTTCCTTGGTATAGCGACCACCAAGTGTAAATTCCAACCAGTCAGCTAGCTCCAGCGTAAATTCACCAAATACCGCCACACTATCGTTGCGCAGCTTACTGGACTCCCCCAACCATTCGGCAAAGGGCACTATCGACGCTTGGTCAGCCGTACTGCCCAGTGCATCACTGAGCCCGGGAATTGGCACAAACAAACCGGTCACGAATGAAAAAGGGATACCGCCAATGCCACCGGGGCCTACCAACTGATTGCCGAGTACGGATGGCATGCGTTCCGTCGATGCGAAGACGCCTACCGTATAATCCATGCGCTCATTAAACGCCGTGCCCGTAAATTTAAATTCCTGAGTAAGCTGCCAGCGGTCATCGTCCGCGACTTTATAGCCACTACCTTCCAGAGTATCGCCCACGGCCTTGCTGCCACCACTGACGATAATGGCGCGAGTGCCATCCAGATCGTCGTTAACATAGACATCGTCCCATCGGCTGTATCCGGTAATGCTTTTGACCTCGATATCGTCGGTAAGCATCCAACGCAGAGTCAGAGCCACCATTGAACTTTCGACTTCAAAAAAACTTTCTTCGGAATTATAGGAAATTTTTCGATCTTCCCTCAGGGCTTCGCTTTCGCGACAAGCGTCCGCAAAAGCCGGCTGCTGGGGAAACACGAGGTTCGGTAGCGAAGCGCTAGTATTCTGTAAAACGCAGGTAGGGCCCTGGCTAAACTCATCGGTTTTACTCCAAAAACCAAAAAGATCAGCACTGAAATTCTCGTCTATATCCCATAGAACTCGCAAGGACGCACCGATCCTATCCTCATCACTGAAGGTCTCGCCATCAATCACATTCTCCAAAAAGCCTTCGGTATACGTACGGCTCAGTGAGAAGCGAACCGCTAATTCATTCTCAATGACCGGGATATTCGTCAGCAGTTTAATATCGCGCCTATCATAATTACCCACGATGGCAGATATTTTAGTGCTACCTTCCGACAAGTTTGGCTGAGCGGTACGAAACAGAATAGCGCCACCCGTATTGTTCTTGCCGAACAAAGTTCCCTGCGGCCCGCGCAGCACCTGCACACTTTCAATATCGATGGTTTCAAGTAATTGACCGATAGGCCGGGGAATCAGTATTTCGTTAAGATAGATGCCTACACCGGGGTCGAGAAAGGTGCCCCCCGAACGCGCGCCGATACCGCGTATAAAAAACTTGGGCTCTTTGCTACCGTCTTCGGAAATTGAAAGACTGGGCACGACCTTATTAAGGTCGAGGATATTCTTTATACCCGCCTGAGTGAGTTGATCGCCGCTGAAAGCCGTTACCGCTACCGGAGTTTGTTGCAGTAGTTCCTGACGACGGCGAGCATAGACAACAACTTCTTCAAGCGAACTTTGCGCCTTAGCTTCCGCAGGTGGCGATGTGTCAGCCTCAAGCGACTGTGCCTGCACTGCTGTAATCGTTGCTCCGGAAAGCACTGTTCCGGAAAGAACGGCAGTGAAAGCTAAACTAGAGAGTTTCTTATGCATTCTTATAACTCCGCCAGCAGCAAGCTGTCCCGAAACTTGGCACCCCATATCTGACGAGGCGACTAAGTCTGGTATAAACACCCTGCAATACGTTGGCCTTAACTCTGCACGGGAAATCCCCGCTTAGATAGGCAAGTGATAGATAGTATACTATTTAAAAAGCTCGGCGCAACAGCCGAACCAAAGGCAGGCATTGTAGCTGCACATCCTTAGATCCAAAGCACTTGGGTCCCATTCGAACTGAAGGTTTAAAGCAAACTAAACTCACTGCACATACAAGGGCTTAGCCTTGCATCGCCCCATTCAATCCGCCCCAAGAAGATAAAACGGAACACTTTCCTACCGGGCACGAAGGTCGCTTGACTTAAAATATTAGTACACTACTATCGCAATACAGGCTGCCGTAGTGATTTATGGCAAAAGAATCGATTACTTCCAGCTTAGTGCTAAGGTCAGAGGCGTCCCATGAGTGAGCTAGGATTCTGGTCCTTCGCAGCTGCCAGCCCCGACGCATCGGCGCTAGTAGGAGTGCAGGGCAACAAAGTAACAACTATTAGTCGCGGTGAGCTACTGGCCGAAAGTAATCGCTTATCCCACGCATTGCGTGAGCTGGGGTTGAAGCCGGGCGACACCGTCGCTATTGCAACACCTAACTCTATCGAAAGCTTTGAAACCTATCTCGCCTGCATCCAGATCGGCCTTTACCTTGTACCGCTGAATTGGCACCTCACGGCGCCGGAACTCCACTACATTCTGCAAGACAGTGGGGCGCGTGTCTTCATCGCACACGAAAAATTGCAGACAAGTGCACTTACTGCCAGCGCAGATACACAATGCAAGCGCATTGCCATAGGCGCCATAGAAGGCTTTGACTCCTATCGGGAGTTGAAAGCAGGCCACCCCGGCACGGCGCCAGGCGAGCGACGCGCCGGCCAAGTCATGAATTACACCTCGGGCACCACCGGTCGCCCTAAGGCCGTTAAACGGCCATTGCCCGAGATGTCGCCGGATGTGCTCTATAGCATCATGCCTTCCATGCTCGGCAATACCTTTAATATCGGCCCCGAAGATAAGCATGTTCACTATTGCGGCTCCCCCCTGTACCACACAGCGGTAACAAGCTGGGCCGGCAATTCCCTGCACCTTGGCCATACCGTGGTAGTCGTCGACAAGTGGGATGCGGCGCAAATGCTCGCCGACATCGAACGTTTTTCGGTCACCACCAGTCATATGGTGCCCACCCAGTTCACCCGCCTGTTGAAGCTGCCCGAAGAGACGCGCAAGCAATACGACTTGTCCTCCTTGCGCAGCATCATTCACGCCGCCGCGCCCTGCCCGCCGGCCGTGAAGCAGACTATGCTCGACTGGTGGGGCCCCATTATTTATGAATACTACGCGGGTACAGAGGGCGGCAGCGCGATTTGCACACCGCAGGACTGGCTAAAGTTTCCGGGCACCGTTGGCAAAGCACCACCTTCCAGTGGACTGCGTATTCTGGATGACGAGGGTCGCGACCTGCCGCCTAACACACAGGGCAACGTGTATCTGAAAATTATGGCCGGGATGGATTTCGAGTACAAAGGCGACGCAGAAAAAACCCGCGCCAATCGGATAGGCGACTATTTTACGCTGGGTGATATCGGTTATTTAAACGACGAAGGCTTTCTATTTCTGTCGGACAGAAAGATCGACATGATTATTTCCGGCGGCGCCAATATCTATCCGGCCGAAATCGAAAACGTATTGATCATGCATCCTGATGTTATCGATTGCGCCGTGTTCGGCATTCCCAACGAGGACTGGGGAGAGGAAACCAAGGCCGTCGTTCAGTTACGCGAAGGTATCTCCGCTACCGCTACTACCGAGGCGTCGATTCTGGCACTTCTTGAATCGCGCCTGGCGCGAATGAAGCTGCCACGATCTTTCAACTTTGTCAGCGCCCTGCCCCGCGACCCCAACGGAAAATTGTACAAGCGGCGATTACGCGATCCCTATTGGCGAAACAAAGAGAAACCGGTGTAGAAATAGGTCGGTATCTTGCGCGGCCGCACCGCGCCTATTTATCCATTGTCTCCGGTTTAATTGAAATACCTACTGATGCCTGGCGGCTCATGCTCACAAATTTCGCCCTATACATTAATACCGATACTCCACATCAAGACCGTAGCTGCGTGGTTCACCCCAGACTACCCCCCGATCGGTGTGCACAAGTTGCTTGAGTGCCGATATAGCGTACTCGGAGTCTTCAAGGTTTTTCCCCCAAACGCTGGCGCTAAGCTGTCCACCATAGAGAGACACATCGTAAAGACCAAATCGCGCGTTCAACAGACTGTGGGCATCGAGATAGAGCTGAGGGGTATCCTCGCGCAGGCTAGTTCCACTGCGCTGCGCCATATAGTTAACACTGATGTTGGCTGTCCACCGGCCATAGCTAGTATCTACCACTGTCCAGTCCAATGCAGCGGTGTAGGCATGTCGGGGAATAGCACTAAAGGTATAAATATTAGCCTCGTCAATCCCGGTTTCCGGGTTGATCGCCTGCTGTACCTCCGCTTCCAGATAGGCGTAACTAAACGTCAGTATGAGTGAGCGATTTAGTAACAATATCAGGTCCATTTCGGCGCCCTGCATTTCGGCTTTGCCAGTATTCACTACACGAGTGTCCGAGGGCGCCGAAGTAAGGGCGAAACTCAACTGCATATCGCTGTACTGACTTAGAAATACATCGGCATTCCAGCGCAGCCGCCGATCAAAAAGGTCACTTTTAACACCCAGCTCCCAGGACGCCACTTTCTCCGCGTCGAAGCCTGCGGCAAATTCAGCCGGGTCGGGGTCGCGGGTATTAAATCCGCCACTTTTGTAGGCCTGGGAAAACTTTGCATAAAAGTTAACCGTTTCGCTGAACTGATATCCAATAATGCCTTCAAGTGAGGTGTCGTTGAAGTCGCCCGCTCCAGACTCCGCCCAGCTCTGACTACTAATCGTCCGGGGGGGAGTCGCCGCGCTTATCTCACCGGTGGCGTTATCGCGCGTTTCCGTTTCCAGCGTTGTGGCGTTATCGCGAAATTGGTAGGCCTCGCGCGAATCTTCGGACGCACGTGCGCCCAATGTCAGACGCAGTTTTTCCGACAACAATGGCGGCGTCCAGGTCAGACGACCGAACAGGGCCGAAGCGGTGTTCTTGATGCGGTTGTATTTACCCGCAAAATTGGTGAGGTAGGTCTTGGTGGTAGTCGCGCCAGCATCAATCTCAGACAAAACGCCAACATACAGCGGGTGGCGGGGAAGATTGTCCTCTTCTGCATCCTCTTCAAAATAATACAGCCCTACAATGTATTCCAGCCGACTATCGGGGAGCTCGCCAAGCCACTGCAGCTCATGGGATTGCTGCTGCTGGAAGACAAGAGGATAGGTCGGCGGAATATAAACGCTTCCATCTTTGCTGCGATAAGCCCCGTAATCTACACGGTAATCCGGAGTGCCACTGGCCAGCAGTTCGGCGTAGGAGCCATCAAATAATTCTCGGTAGGCCCCGATGTAACGGATTTCACTTTCATCACTCAAACTATAGACCAGATTCAGGGTATGACCTTCTACAGCCACATCCGAGGCCTGCATTGGCACACCGCTCGCCATCCGATTCGTTCTTCGGCCACTATAGTCATAATGGCGCGATGCATTCGCGCTAAGCTGCGAACTAATCAAACCGCTGGTCGAAACATCGCTGGACGGTGATTGCGGAGTAATCGCCTGATACGGGTAATTAACATATTCAATATCAGCGTCGTCGTAACCGTAATCCAATTGTAGGCGGGAGCTAATTTCCCAGCCAAGATCAAAACGAAAACCCTTAACAGAGCGATCGCCAAAATTCCGACCCGGCCCGTCGTTTTCGATAAAACCGTCTTTTTCAGCATGCAGAAACGCCAGCTTCACCGCTACGTTGTCGCTCAAAGGGAGGTTTAGCGATGTCTTAGTCGTAAACTGACCGCGGTTACCCGCTGACAACTTCTGCTGAAAGCCCAGCCCGTCAACATCCGGACGCCGCGTAATCAGGTTGATAGCTCCACCGGTGGAGTTGCGTCCGTACAAGGTTCCCTGCGGACCACGCAAAACCTCGATACGCTGAAGATCCGCAATATCCAGTGACAGCCCAGCCGAGCGTGCGATATAAGCGCCGTCGAGATAAACACCCACCGGCGAATCCATTGTGATCTGGGCGTCGCCTAGCCCCACCCCGCGAATGTAGATATTCAGGGTCGCATTGTTAATCGGGAAAGGCATCATCGACAAACCTGGCACCTTACTCGCGATATCTGCCAAGTTGTTAATGCCGTCTTTTTCCAACTGATCTTCAGCGAAGGCCGCCATGGAAATAGGCGTGTCCTGCATCGATTCCGTTCGCTTTTGCGCGGTAACGAATACTTCTTCAAGCGAGAGTTGCGGCTGCGATGGCGACTCCTGCGCCTGCGTAGCCACTGCCACCATCAGACTGGAGGCGATTAACAAGCGTACTGTTTTCATTATCCCCCTCAACCGAAACGCTTATTGACTCATTTACTCTTCGCCGCGCGGCCTAACAATAAACCAGTACCACTAAGCCAGTACAAAGCCCGATTAGATGTGCCTTATTGTTCGGGCAAGGCATAGGCAATAAGACTGTCGCCCAGCTTGGTGCGCATCGTGGCGTGGCCGCCCGCCGCAATCACAACAAATTGTCGGCCAGTTTCGGTCAGCCGATAGGTCATCGGCGTTGCTTGCCCACCCGCCGGCAAACGTGCCCGCCACAATTCCTCACCGCTATGGATATCGTAGCCGCGTAAATAGTTGTCCAGCGAAGCACCAATAAAAATTAGTCCACTTGCTGTCACAATGGGGCCGCCGCCATGGGGTAGCCCAAAGTTCAAGCCGAAAGGTAAGGCGCTCAGTCCCGGCACCATATCCCGCGTAGTCCCGAAAGGTATTTCCCACAATTGTTTGCCCGTGCGTAAATCCACCGCCATCAGCACACCCCAGGGAGGTTCAATGCAGGGCACCCCAAATGGCGAGAGCAGCACTTCTGTGCTGAGCAAGTAAGGCGTTCCTTCGTTGAGTGACAACCCCAATCCGCGCAAATCCTGAGCCGGCACTCCCGCATACTGCTCACGGGGAATGAGTTTATTGACTGACACCACCCGATTTTGCGGCAACACCGCAATTTGGCGGCTCGCATCAAAAGCCAATGACCCCCAGTTAGAACCACCGGCCACGCCCGGATAGTGCAAGGCTCCACGGATGCTGGGCGGGGTAAAAATACCCTTGTTATCGAGACTTGCTATCAAGTCACGGCAGGCACCGCGATCGTAAAAAGTGAAACCCCAGGCGTCATCCGGGCGAACGCCCTTGGGGTGCAGTGGCGGCGGAAAGGTCGGAAAAGGTTGCGTAGGTGAGGTGTATTCGTCGAGCAAATCGGATTTCGGTACCGGGCGTTCTTCCACCAGATAAACCGGCTCACCCGTTTCCCGATGCAGCAAAAACAGATGCCCCATCTTGGTGGTTTGCGCCAGAGCGGGAATGATCTCGCCGTCTTTTTCCAGCTCAATGAGTATCGGCTGCGAGGCAACATCGTAGTCCCACAAATCGTGGTGCACTACCTGAAAACTCCACACCACCTTGCCACTCGTCGCGTCCAGCGCCACCACTGAATTGGCATAGTGGTCGAGCTCAAAACCAAAACGCTTGCGATGACCACCTACAAAATCCGGACCGGCACCACCAAAGGGAATAAAAACCAGATTGCGCTCGCGATCTACAGACAATATCGACCAGGCATTAGGCGTACCACGGTGATACCACTGATCATTCGGCGCACCGATAGCCTGCGGTGACGGCGCGCCCTCGGGCACCGGATCAAAAGCCCAGCGCAACTCCCCGCTGCGCACGTCGTAAGCGCGGATAACGCCACCGGGCGAATTGATACGACGATGATCCCCAACCAAGGAGCCGTGAATGACCACATCGTTTATCACCACCGGTGGCGAGGTCATATGCAGTTCGCCGGGGCGGGTCTCACCAATGCCGAGCAACAAATCGACGTGACCCTTATTGCCCTCGGCGCGCCCAAAGTTCGAGCAGGGCTTGCCAGTGTCGGCATCGAGAGCATGCAACTTGGCATCAACGCTGCCCATAAAAATGGTGCGTTGGCATTCCGTCGCTTTCGTCTCGCTTTTCCATAAAGCCAAGCCGCGACAAGTGCGATTCCAAACCGCATCCAAATCCGGCTCCGAATCGAACACCCACTGCTCGGCGCCGGTTACGGCGTTTACCGCGAATGCACGACTCAGGCCGCTGCAAAAATAAAGATTTCCTTCATCGAGAATCGGCGTGGCCTGAAAAGATGTCTTACCGACTCCCGGCCGCGCACCGGGATAGTCACCAGTATGGTATTCCCACACTTTTTCCAGACTAGCGACATTCCCGGGCTTGATTTGGGTCAGTGGCGAAAAACGTGTTCCGCCTTCATCGCCGCCGTAGACCGGCCAACCCGCGACCGGACCGGCGTAGTCAATGGCGGGCGGCGGACTGCAAGCGCAGAGCACGAACGAAACTAGCGCGAGACCGCTCGCCAGAGGTTTCACTATCAGTGCGCCGCCACTGAGCTGCTGCCAAACAAACCGGAAGCTTCAATATCGGGAGCACCGTCGGGATCGATTCGCGAGACCTTGGGAATGCCGCTCTCAACATGCCAGGCTGGCCCGTTGGAATGCGAAGTCCACATATTACCGTCTGCATCAAAATCTATTTCGCGCGTGTAGGTCACGCGATTGGGCATCGGGTAAACCGTAAATTCTTCCGTTTGCGGATCAAAGCGCAGCATGCTGTCGCTGGCCGTACCGCAAATCCATACCTGATCGGTAGACTGGTCTATATACAGCGCATAGGGCGTTTCCGAGCCCACAGGCTCAATCGGTAAAGGCCAGCTTTTCCAGTTTTTACTGCCCGGCTCATAGTAATTGATCGTCGCCTCTGCGTAGCTCGGAACCCACAGACCGCCTTTGGAATCGAAGCGCAATCGACGCGGTGTATCAAAGGGCGTCTCAATCGATTCCAGCTCCAGAGTCTCGGGGTCGATGCGCCCGATATGTCGAAAATTCAACTGGCTATACCACACACTGCCATCCACCGGATTGATATCAATACCGTAGGGCATCGGCATACTCACGCCGTCCATTTTTGCGGAGCGGTCTTCCAGATCAAACCAGTGCGCATTGCGAATAAAAAACGGCGTAAGACGAAGCGTAATGGAGGTTAACCAATCCGGCGATTCCAGACGTACAAACTTCTGCTCGCGCGTGACCGGATTAAACATGCCCACATGATTGGTTGCCGTAATCGTGTACCAGAGACGCCCCTTCTTGTCGAAACGCAGGGTGTGCGGATTAATGCCTTCCTCAAGGTCCACCATATCCCACTGCGCCGTAACAGGATCAAAGCCTGCCAACTGATTGCCTTTCGGCAGGGTCAACCAAATGCGGCCATCCGGCGCTGTTTGCAGTGAGTGCGGCGCAAGATAATTATTTTCCCGACCACCGGCGGATTTCTTTTCCATGCGCCAATACACGCCACCGGGCTTGTGATTTCCGCGGGGGACATCGTAACTCGCGCGCTCACCGTCAGGATTATTCGCCAAGCTCAACTTGTGCAATTTATCCACCGGGCCATCAACGGTCCAGATCGTGGAATCTTTCGGGTAAATCATCACGTCATGCTGGTTGGAGGTATTACCGCCTAAATCCCACTCTTCAATAACAGCACGCCGCGCCTCGGCGGAGGGAAGGGGCAATGGCCCTTGCTCTGACTTGAAGCGAGCCAGTTTTTGCAATGCATTATCTTTCGCATAGGCACGCATATAGTAATCCGGCAGCCGCTCGCGCAAGGCATTACTAATAATCGCACCGCGACGCCCCATATCCAGAATCACTTCCTGCCACTCTTCACGACTACGCTCGACCCGCGTCATGGCACTGCCTTGCTGGTGGCAATAGGTGCACTGTTGCTTGAATTCGTTCTTCAAATCGTCGTTATCGAATTCCGCAAGGACAAGATCCATCCAGTAGTTGCCGGGCAGCACCTGAGCGACTTTAGCGAAATCTTTCTCGCGTTTCAGAGTCAGTTTGAGCTGAGTGCCTTCCGCCTTCGCTTTTAAGTCTTGCTGGCGCAAATCTTTCCAGCCGACGCGACGCACGCGCATACTATAGCCTTCCTGCCAGCTCAATGCCGGCGTTAGAAAGCGCCCCTGCTCGTCACTAAAAACCGTAAGGCTATGCACCGGATTACCGTGATAAAAAGTCACCATCGCACCGGCGACAGGCGCTTTTTCGTCGGTAATTGTTCCGTAGAAGAAAGGGCCCTCCGGTACGGATGCTTGAACGCCCAGTGCCAGAAAATTAAACAGGACTAAAAACCATATTCTTCGCAAAGCACTATTCATAAAACACTCTCCTCAGGAATCTCCGCTGCTTGCTGCAATTGCTGCAGCAGCTCGAGCCGATCAATTTTGCCGCTGGAGCGCAGCGGAATGGTTTGGGCAGGCATCAGCCTGATCAAACCCGGAACTTTGTAGCTTGATAGCTGTTCGCGTAAAAATTTACGTATCGCTTCTGCCGTCAATGACTCATCGGTGCTGTACACAATGGCGCCCAAGGTCAGCCCCGCCTCATGCTTCACGCCACTGACCGCCGCGAATACCACACCGCTGATTTGTAGCAGCACCTCTTCAATTTCGCGTGGTGCAATATTGACCCCTTTGATTTTCACCATGTCATCAAGGCGGCCTTCAAAGAAAAAATGACCCTTGCGGCGAATCACCAAATCGCGCGTGCGATACCAACCATCCGCGGTGAATACCTCGGCGTTATTGCGTTTGTATAAGCCGAGCATCAGGGTGTCACCGCGAACCCACAGTTCTCCGAGTTCGCCATCGGCCAGATCCCTTTCCGTTTGCGGATCCACTACCCGATGTTCCATGCCCGGCGCCGCCCAGCCCACCGAGCCTCGCAGATCAGCATCTACCCATTGTCGCTGACCGCAAGTATGCGGACCGGCGGTTTCCGTCATACCCAAGCCACTAACAACCAGAGTTGGGTCCGGCGGCCTAAGGCTCGACGGTAATGCGCGGTACAAGTTGCCACCGCGCATCGAAGACAAATCGCGTTGATCAAAATCCGGCGCCGCCATCAAGGCTTTCGCGCTGTAGGGCCAACCCAGAAACAAAGTGATTTTTTCGCGCTCAATGAAGTCGAGCATTGCATCGGCAGCGCCATTACTCGTACCCAGAATGCACGCGCCTACCTGCATGGCAGGTAGCAGTTTGTAGGTCAGGCCGCCCACCCAAAAGAATGGCATAGCGGAGAAAATTCTATCGCCGCATTGGTAGTCGCCGTCTTCAGCCTGCTTAAGCGACTGACGCAGTAAATTACCCTGACTATGGATAACGCCCTTCGGTTCGCCAGTACTACCGGAGGTATAAATAATCGCGGCTTTGTCGGCGGCAACGCACTGCGCCTCTGCAGCCTTTAGTACCTCGTCACCGATGGATTCAGCCTCACCCAGCGCACTTTCTGCCCAGCTTGGCGGCGATTCATTCCATACCCAGACTCGACGCAGGAAGGGTGCTTGTTCGATAGCGAAGGGGGCGCCCTCGCAAATTGCAGGAAAGGCCTCTTCGAGTTTTGCAGGATAGTCGTGCGCCAGAAAGTGATCAGCGCAAATCAGGGCTGTCAGATCAGCGTGCACACAAACCTGTCGCAGTTCCGCGACCGTCGAGAAAGTACTAAGGGGCACAGCAACGGCCCCGATCCGTCCTATGGCCAGCAAACTAATCACATAGGCAGGCGTATTCGGGAACAGCAAGCCGACATGACTGCCCTTGCCAAGTCCGCCAGCCAACAGTTTTTTAGCCAGCCTGCCCGTAGCCCTGTCTGCTTCTGCGTAGGTTAAACGCCAATCGTCAAATACCAGTAGCTCTTGCTCTGCCCAATGTGAGCCGGCCTTGCGAACCAAATCCCCAAGCGTGGTGGACGCCAAAGTTTTTGACGCTCTACCAGGCACACCCGGATTATTCATTGCCTAATTCAATCCGAAGACGGCAGAGGCTTACTACTGCGGATAGTCAAGACCTCCCCGGCATAGGTGAGCTGTCCCGCACCGGCTTTGGTGCACAGTATTTCCAGCTTCTCGTCAGCGCTAACATATCGCTTTCCTACCGCCACACTTCCCTCAAGGCCGGAAGCTTCCACAAAGCTTTCAGCTGCGCCGACAAGCGGCGCACCGCCGCAACATAATTCGCCTTCAACGGCGGGGGCTTTGGTAATGATAAATTCAGCGGTCGACACCGCGCTGCGCATGCGCGTGCCTGCTTTTAGTACAGTCATTGTTTTTGCATCACTCTCGGGGTAATTCCAGATCCACAGTGCCCTTGGCCATCACTGCGTCTTCCTGAGTCGTCAACACAATTTCCAATGTGACGATCCCGCGTCCTTGCTCATCGATTCTCTTGCCAGTGACTGAACCGTTCAGAAAGGTTGCATCGCCGGTAAAGGCCGGATTTCGATATTGGGTTTTTGCAGTCACAAGCTGACCCCACTCACCCATAAAGGCGCTCGCGTAATCCAACACCCAGGCACCCATCGATGCGCCGTAACCGTAACCGCGACCCATGCCCACGTGCTTGGCCCATTTGGGCTGCAAGTGGCCGCGAGACGGGCCGTAGTAAGCGCCGTCAGTGAGCTCGGGATTAAACTTCTCCATTTCCCGATCGCCTTCAAAACCACTCATTTCTTTCGTGTAGCCTTTGTTGTCCTGCCGTGCACCGGCGGAGCGAACCGCACCAAACCAGATTGTCATCGGGTATGCGCGCCACTCCGTCGCAAAAGAGGCAATGCTGTGCGGCCCGAGAACATTGGTTACCAGTTTGTCGCCAACATTAACGGAATCGTACAAACGCTTGTCGTGGCCGAGTGCGCGAATGCTTTTGATAAATTCAGTCTTGGTTTCTTCAAGCTTGATCAGTTCTTCTTCGGTCCACTCGGGATCATCCTCACGCGCAAAGGCCTTCTTGTTACGCGCATTCTCGACGATGTAGCGTATTGAAGTAGAACGCTGGAGAGCAATACGCTCGCCGTTCTGGTTTACATAACTGGTATCGCCGCGCTGAAAGCAGGTCGGCCCGGCAAAACTGGTGTCAGTCACTTTATAGTCGTAAGGCATGGGAAAGGTTTTGATATGATCGCCCGCGAAAATTCGCGGACCGAAAAACCACCACTCATCCCCACCAAAAATCAAATGCGAATTTTTAATCATGCCGACATTGGTTGGCGCTGCGCCGTGTCCATTAGTCGTGGCTACCGTAAAAGAATAAGGAGCAACAATTTTTCCGAAACGGCTTTCCGCCGCCCATTCGTCGTCAAAATGCAGTGGATTGGCATAATGCATACCCTGCACCCAACGTCGAATATCGTTCACATGAATAGATTCGCGAAGCATATTGGTGGGAAAGGGCTTGCCCATATAGTTGTCGAGATCGGACGCATCCATCTCCACCGTACCGTCTTCTCTGCGCTTTACTTCGTCGGCCATTGTCTTACTCCTGTTTTACTGCTTATCATTAGAATCTATTAATTATTAGCAAGACGTTGCGCGGCGAGTTCTCGCAGCTCCGCGTCTTTAACCTTTTCACCACTTGCCGTCATCGGTATTTCGTCTTCCTCAAAAAACAAAACACGCTTCGGCACTTTGTAACTTGCCAGGTGCTCCTTCAATGCCGCTCGAATACCGTCTTCTGTTTGCGAATCGCCGTCCTGCAAAACCACACAGAGCACAACAATCTGACCTAGCTTTTCATCGGGCACGCCTATCAACTGACTGATTTTGAAGGTAGGCAATACGCGTTGAATAACGCGCTGAACTTCTGCTGGCGATACGTTGGCACCTGCGGTTTTTATCATATCGGTCAATCGACCAGTCCAGTGCACATAGCCGTCGGCATCGTAGTAGCCGCTGTCGCCCGTATGAAAAAATCCATCCGCGTCAAAGCAGGCTTCGCGATTAGCTTTGACGTATCGATCCATCAAGGTTGGACCGTTAATACACAGTTCACCTTCTTCGCCGACACCCAAAATCTCGCCGCTATTAGTGTCGACAACACGCAGACTATTACCGGGCAATAAACGCCCGGCACTGGCCGTTAAAAGTTCGGGGTCGGTATTTGCGTAGTGAGTAATACTAATCGCACAGGTTTCACTCGCACCGTAAGCCCACACGCCGTGCCAGTTGGGGTCGTTGTTCGTTACCGAGGGGTGGCGCCTGAAAGGCGAGCGGCCGCTGACACAGCGCACCGCAGAAAAATCCGCCTGCAACCAGTTAGCATGTTCTTCCATTGCGCCGGTGTGATGCGGCAGGGCGTAGGGTTCAGTAACTTTTTCTTTTTCCACCAATTCAATTGCAGCACCGGCTTCAAACAATTCCTGCATCACCCATGTGCCACCGGCTGCCATGGTGGCGCCCATAACAGTATTAAAGCCCGCAGTCCAAAATAGCGGAAAGGTGGTCCATATTCGGGTGTCAGGGGTTCTGCAAAATATTTTTGCCTGGTGCCAAGCTTGCAGGGTCGGCGCACGCTGGGTATGTAACACGCCCTTGGGATTCGCTGTGCTGCCAGAGGAGTAGATAATTAAGCCCATGTCCGCAGGCGATACTTCGTCACAGCGAGCACGTACAATCTCGGGCGACACATTTTTCGCGTTAGCAAGATAGCTCTGCCACGCGACTAGAGCACCTTCACTATTTTCCAAACCCAAGGCAACGACTTTTCGGAGATAGGGGAATTGCTCGTAATAAAACTCGTCGTTTTTAGCTTCCCGCAAAGGCGGACACAACTTATAGATTGTGTTTAGAAGCTCATGTTTTCCACCCAGGGTTTGCTGGGTAAACAGTGTGTGTATATCCGCATGCCGTATCAGATAAGCCAATTCTTCCGAACCGGCCATGGTCGACAGGGGCACAACCACCGCGCCGGCAAGTGCCGCACCAAATATTGTAGCCACGCATTCCGGGCGGCTGCCCATCACAATACCAACACGCGTACCCTTGGTGACGCCGTCGGCAATCATGGCGGCAGCCATTGTCATGGCCTGGTCCAGCAACTCGCCGTAGGTCCAGCTGATTCTCTTGCTATCCTTACCCGCGTCGTGGCTGTCGTAAAAAGTTAGGAGCTCGCGATCACGATGACGCTCCGCGACCTCAAATAAAAAGCCGCCCAGTGTTAATGCGCCAATACCCTCGGCTTCCGCTAGCGCTGGACCGCGAAGGGTGTTGCTTGCTGCGGAGTCTTTTACCATGTGCTCAGATGTCCCTTAGCGGCTCAATCGTTCTCTACTAACCATGACAGACATCAGCCGCGCGTACGCGGCAGTCCAAGTGCACTTTCAGCAATTCGACTGCGATGTATTTCACTGGTGCCACCGTAGATAGTTGTACCGTAAGCACGGCGATGTCCCTGCTCTACACCGCCCAGACCGTCGCGCCCCTCAAATAAGGAAAAAGGCGCCGCCAGCTTCATCAATTCCCAGCTGTTGGTGGTGTAGCTTTCCGAGGCAAAGAGTTTTGATTTGGGTCCGTACAACGTGCCTTCAACGCCCTCTTCCGAGGCCCACAGGCTGCGAAACATCAGGGTCTCGGAAACATTAATTCGCGCCCTTACTCGCGCCAGGCCACGGCGAATTCCCGCATCGTCCAGCGGGCGATTGCCGTTAGCGTCGGCTTCGTTAGCCCATTGCATCGCATTCATCCACAGCGAAATCTGACCCATGTGGTAACCCGCACCACTGTGTTCAGACTCCAGGGCTTTTATCATCACAAATACGCCCGCATTAACGTCGCCCAATCGCATGGCGTCGCTCACGCGTACGTCCTGATAATAAGTAATATTGGTGCGCTCGCTCATCAGCGTTTCGACTTTATGTATCTCGACGCCTTCGGCTTTTAGCGGCACCAGGAACAAGGTAATGCCTGCGTGCTTTTTCGCATCCGGGTCGGTACGGGTTAGCAGCAGTACGTAGTCGGCAATATGGGCACCGGTGGTAAACATTTTTTGGCCGTTGATCAGCCAGTCTTCGCCATCTTTAACCGCTGTGGTTTTCGCGGCAAATACATCCGAACCACAGCTCGGCTCGCTAAAGCCCAGCGAGCAAATAATTTCACCATCGCGTATGCGCGGCAAAATATCGCGTTTGGCTTCCTCAGAACCAAAGAGTTGGATAACGCCCGCCACCATGCCGCTAGTGCCGGCCATAAAGCTGGACCAGTTAACCTCTTCGAATACCCGACTGGCGGCGTGCGCGATATAACCGTCGTAGCCTTTGCCGCCGCGCTCTACCGGCCAGTTGCCAAAAATGAAACCTTCGGCGGCCAGTTTTTTATGAAATTCCGGGTCGTGACTAGAGGTTGAGTGGTGACACTTCTTCTTTAGTTCCGGCGTGAGATTTTTAGCAAAGAATTCTCGCGTTGCTGCCTCATAGGCTTCGGCTTGGTCACCAAAGCCAAACTCGATACTCATCTCACCCGCAGGCGGCAGAGCGACATTCTGTTTTGAAAACAATCGCGCACCGGCATCGTCTAGCGCCTTATCCGGATCACCACACAGTAGCACCCAGGTTTTTATACGGCGCAAGTAGAGCTGGGAATCATATTCCAGGGTTAGGCCGTAGCCGCCAAGGGTGCGCAGTGAGCGGTGTGCAGCCAATGGACAGGCTTCTGACACCCACCACCAAACTTGTGACACCAATGACGCGGCTTCGTCGTCTTCTTCGGCGATAGCACTCACCGCACGCCAAATCAGTAACTCAGCGCCGTCCACATCGCAGGCCGAATCGGCCAGCGGGTGGGCAATGCCCTGATAGCTGCCGATGGGGCGGCCAAAGGCGTGACGCTCATTGGCGTACTCGGACGCAATTTCCATGGCCCGCTGGGCAGCGCCCACTGCCGCGCTGGCCGTCAGTAATTTCCATTCTTCGGCGGCGCCTTGAAACAATTCAATATCGGCCACGCCTTTGCCCAAAACTTCGAATTCGATGGGTACCTGCCAGCGCGCAATCGCGGCCCTGCCGAGATTGGCTTCCGCAGCGACGGACGGATCGACTGGTAACAAGCCGACCTTGCCATTACATAGCGCGATAATTGAATCGCAGGCACACAGATTAGGCACTACAACCGTTTCGCCGGACTTAATAGGAATAGGCATAAAGCCAACTCGACGCTCACCGCGCTCAATCTGGACCAGTAACTCATCCCGATCGAAAGCAGCCAGCAAGCGCGCTGCCACCAGGACTTCCAGCAACGGCGCAGGTGCCAGATAACGCCCATACTCAGCGGCCATGAAAATTGCGTCCAGCAAACCGGACTCACTGCCACCCTTAAGGGCGGGGACTCGCATCAGGGGAGCGCCCAATGCAACCAGTCCCTGCCACAGAGCAGTGTCGAAATTTCCTGTTTGCTCAGCATCACGGACCCGCGCTGACGGCAATTCCTTACGGAAAAACGCAGCAAAGGAATCCCTGACTAGTCGCTCATCTTCCGACGGCTGTAACTGCATGCACTCGCCTCTCTGCAAGATTGTTTTATTATTGTGTAGAGCCTCGATTTTTAGAAAAACGAGGCTCTTTTTTGAAAACGGGCTTGCTAGTTTTGCTTCTCTGAATCCCGCTTTTCTTCCGCAGCCGTAACGCGACTGCCGAACATTTCCATCACCGCGGCAAAGGTCACCGGATTGCCTTCGTTGAAGACCGGACTCTTGCCGCCCATGGATTTCGACTCGGTATCAACATTCTTCGCGAGTTTGCGCAAAGCACCCACGGTGCAATCTTCGCGCTTGCGCACACTGAAGGGGTCGTAGCGCCATTCGCGCATCGCGTTAAGGTGGGTAATTTGATCCACTTCGTCTTTCGGAATTTTCAGCTTGTCGATAGAACGAAATAAGTACTCGGGCGAATTGGGCCACACGGTATCCGAGTGCGGATAATCGCATTCGTAGGTGATGCGATCCACGCCGATGTCGTGGCGGTTTTTCAGACCAAACTCATCATCGATAAAGCAGGTCATGATGTGCTCGCGAAAAATATCGCTGGGTTTTTTCTTGCCGTCGAACTTGGAATAAGTCCACTGCTTGTGATGCTCGTTAGTGAAATCCGCGCGCTCCAGGAAATACGGAACCCAACCGATACCACCTTCTGACATCGCCACTTTCAAATCGGGGAATTCGAGCATAAAACGCCCGAATATCCAGTCAGCCGTGCTGTTGGCAATCGACATGGGCATGGTGGTTATCCACGCGTCCATGGGCGATTCCATCGAGGGGCTGGGTGGGAAATAACCCGAACCAATATGGCAATTAATCATAATGCCAAGATCGTTACAGACCTTCCAAAAGGGCTTCCAATGGTCGTTGTGCAAGCTGGGCAAATTGAGTGCGGTGGGGTTATCCGGGAAGGTCACTGAGTAACAGCCTTTGGCTTCGACCCGCTTGATTTCTTCCACCATCAGGTTCACATCCCACAGGGGCAAAATCGCCATCGGGATAAATCGGCCGGGGTGTGCGCCACACCAGCCGTCTATATGCCAGTCGTTGTAAATCTGGGTAACGCGCAGCGCCATTTTCTTGTCTTCGGCTTTCAGGAAAGTGGTACCGCCGGGGCCGGCAAAGGACGGGAAGCAAAGCGAACCCAAAATACCGTTGGCGTTCATGTCGTCGATGCGCGCATCCACGTCGTAGCAACCCTTGCGCATATGCGTGTAGAGCTGAGGCTCCATACCGTACTCTTCGCGCGGGCGCCCTACTACGGCGTTAAGGCCAATGTTCGGCACCTTAATAGCTTCGTAGGTCCAGTAGGCCGCGCCGTTTTCTTCAATCAGCTTTGGCATCTTGTCTTTGAGTGCCGCAGGCGCGTGGCGCTCAAACATATCGGGCGGCTCAACAATATGATCGTCAACACTGACCATAATAAGGTCTTCAACTTTCATGGCACTCACCTCTTAATCAGACGAACAGGCGTTGTCTGTTTTTATTGTAGGAATGTCCCTCATGTTAATTAGTATACTATATGAATGTCAACAACCCCCTTCCACTCTCTCAGCCCAGCCCATTTCACTCGCTTGACATCGCCCTCGCGCTCCCTAGACTCGACTATTCCTGCCCATTGAGCCGTCGGGCGCCCTGCCGTTAGGCATTAATAATAAGAGCAAAAAATGATGAGCAACCCACATGCATCAGGCACCGCGGTTTATGAAGGCACACAGGACATAATCGGCGCTACCGATTTTGGCCTCACACTTGAGGAGGTCCTCGGCGGAGCCCCAATACCCCCCGAGGGCGCAAGAATAGACGTACACGTTGAAGGCCCACTCAAGGGTGGCTTGCTCAACGGCAGCATCACCGCAACCGACTACCTCTACGGCCGCCCCGACGGAAGAATGTGCCTTTATATTCGCGGCGTGGTTACAACCGATGACGGGGCAAGAATATCGTTCCTGGCCGACGGCGTCGCCACGCCGCAAGCCGAAGGCCCGAATATGGACTTGCGCGAGAACGTCACCCTGTTTACCTCGGACACGCGCTATACCTGGGTAAACGGCCTGCAAATTTGGGGAAGTGGCGTAGTGGATAACGTAAACGGGAAGATTGAGATTAAGACCTGGGTGGCGTAGTAGCAGCGCAGGTTTGTAAGAGTTCGCCTGCGAGGCAGGCTCTTACAGGCTTATTTGCCGGAACAACTTATCGCCTGCAGGGCAGGCTCCTACAGCCGCTAGATCTTATCGCCTGCGCGGCAGGCTCCTACATTGATTACTCCGTGTAGGAGCCTGCCCTGCAGGCGAAGCTTTCCTCGTTCGAATCAATGCACCTTAGTATCAGCCTCGTCATATTCCGGTAACGAGAAAATCCAGCGCGGCGACTATTTCGCTTCTTGCCAACAATAAGGAATCTTCTTTTTTCTTAAGAAAACTCAAGGAGACGCTTGTGATTTGATGCGTCAACAAGGCATATTTTTTGTTTCTTATTTCAACGGTAGGACACAGATTGTCCGGAAAACTTTTACTGTCCGTTTTTGTAGGAGTCAGCGGAATAACTACCCTGCTGTTCAGGCCTTCCAGCAAACCATTTTGCACATCAACAAAGTAGGGATAGGTTTTGTTTGTACTCGCATCCGTATTCGCATAAACGTCAAACTGCTTCATTAAAATACCCGGTGTTTATCAGAAAAAAGTCCGTTTTCTTCCGCTAATGCATTACAGGTATCGATCGCGCCCTGATTACCTGCAATCCACTCTTGTCGCCGCGCCTCACGCACTCTCTCCGTAAGCGCCTGCTCTAGAGTAGCAGAGAGATTAATGTTCAAGGCGCGCGCTTCGTCAAGCAACTCTTTGTTTATGCTTACATTTGTTGGCTTCTTAGGGGCACTTTTACTTACTACAGGCTGCATTTTCGGCACCTCACAACATGACCTATGCGTATAGTGTATACGCATCATGTTGGCAGACGAAAATTGGCTGGTCAAGGTGCCGAAGTTTCGCACTTGACCGAAGGGTGAATTACGGGGGGTCGCTACAGATTTATTTGCCTGAACAACTTTTCGCCTGCAGGGCAGGCTCCTACAGCCGGTAGATCTTATCGCCTGCGCGGCAGGCTCCTACATTGATTACTCCGTGTAGGAGCCTGCCCTGCAGGCGAATACTTTATATAAGGCTAGGCCGCGCGATCAGTGAAAACCAACTTCGCTGACCTTGCCTCCGCCAAAACCCGCACAAAGGTTTTGGCAAACAGATGCACATCACCGGGCCAGCGGGCCGACACGTAATTACCGTCACGCACTACAAATGCAGGTGTAAAGTCATTGGGCGTGTCGCGATGTATGCCGCTGGTTTTGACGTAATGGTGCTCACTACCTGCGCTTACATTTTTAAAATCGTCGGGCGATGCCAGCGCACGCGTAACCTCCTGCTCAACCCCCATATAGCCAACTTCCTGACCCGCACTTTCCGTATAGGTGCGATAGTAGTTGGGGTCCCAAAAGCGGGCGAAGTACTTGGTGAGGTGCCAGGCAGATTTTTCCAAAGCCCAGGTTAATGCCGTGGTTTTGCGACCATAAAGCACGGACTTTCCGGTCTCTTTCGACTGACTGCGCGCCAGTAGAACCACACCGTGGCAGATCGCGGCCACCGGCTTATCGGCAGCAAAAAACTCCGCCGCAATTCGCTGCAAGACCTCACTTTCGAGATAGTCCTCGCGGATATTCTTGTGGTGTCCGCCGGGCAGCAATAAAGCATCAAACTCGCCAGAATCAAGGTCTGCATGACGCAGCGGAGCCAAAAATCGCGGATCGCGTGCCATTGCCTTGTAAGCCACCCGCGCGCCTTTGCGAGCACGCAGCAGCAAACCGATCACACGCAGTTTGTTAAGCACCGGAATAAAGCCCCAGGGGTCCAGGCCCTCGCCGCTGAGCATCAGCGGGTCAGCTTTCGACACCTGACCGTCGGGCGTGGCGAAGTACAGTGTATGACCAACATCACGCAAAGTTTTCCAGCTCACCGCCGCCTCGGTGGGGTCAAACCCTCGCGCAGGAAGGGGTACTAAAATCTTCATTTAATAAACCTTGGAAGACTCACAATCGAGCCATTGATTTGAGCGGTCGAATTGCCGCTCTATTGTTATGGGCCGCGAGTTGAGACCGTAAGCTGCGGGCCTAGCGAAGCTCAGAAGTACAGTTACCGCTCACTAGCGCCCACATGCAGCCGGCACTCACACGCACGAACGCTTGTTATACAGCAATAACCAAAGCTTAGCGCTAGCTAGTTATTTGCAAAATTTACAAAGCTGCGTGAGTCAGGTCACTAAATGTGCGTTATGTCACTAAATTCTAGGCCAACACTTCCAAGCCCTTGCGATCCACAATATTCAGCAGCTTGAGCGATGGGCCATTCGGTTTCTTGCTGCCCTGCTCCCATTTCTGAACCGTATATTTGCTGGTATTCAGATATACCGCAAACACACCCTGGCTGGTTTTGGTTTTTTGTCGAATACTTCTGATCTGAGCTGGCGTGTAGTGCTTTACGGGGGGCAAGCAGAGCGCATCGAATTCTTTTAGAGTTACATCACCCATCACACCCGCTTTATGCAGGCCTTTCGCGCTCTCATGTACTATATCAAGAATGGATTTATCCATTGCATTGCACCTCTATCAACTCGGCAGCCAGCACCGCCTTTCGCAACTCAGACTCACTATAACCGAGCAACTCCGCCGCATAGCGCTTTAGCGCCTTCAACTCATCTCGACTAATATTGGCCTGCTTATTTTTTGCAAAGCCGTAAATAAAAAAGACCACACTTTCTTTTCTATAGGCCACCACCGTTCGCACACCACCACTTTTGCCCTGCTGGCGAAGCGAGATCCGCTTCTTGAACACGTGCCCACCTAGGCTCACGTCAAAAAGACCGCGCTCCATTTCGTCGACCGCCGCCCGCAAGAGATCATCACGCAAACCTTCCCTGTGCGCCCACTTATCAAAGGCCTTGTTCTTCAAGATGCGCATACGAAATCCTTTTCATATGATCACCAACTATAACCCTAAGTACCACACCTATCAAGGGCATAACCCCTACCCCCAGCGCAGCGGTCGGCTCCAATAAGACAGATTATTGAGGGAGGCAGATATGGAAGTTGCCCGCGCAGCTATGCCCGAATGGCACAGCGTATGCGGGCTGTGCTAAGGCCTGTTCTAAATACGCTCAATGATAATCGCGGGCGCCATACCACCAGCAGCGCACATGGTCACAAGGCCACGCTTGAGATCGCGGCGTTCCAGCTCGTCGAGCAAGGTGCCAATCAGAATAGCGCCGGTCGCGCCAATGGGGTGGCCCAGTGCAATCGCGCCGCCATTGACGTTCACCTTGTTGCGGTCAACCTTCAGGTCACGGATGAATTTCTCTACCACCACCGCAAAGGCCTCATTCACTTCAAAGAGGTCGATATCGTCAATCGTTAAACCGGCTTTTTGCAGCACCTTTTTCGCTGCGGGCACTGGGGCATTTAGCATCAGCGTAGGCGAATCACCCACATTGGCCATAGCCACCACCCGTGCACGCGGCTTGAGGCCGTGTTTTTTGGCGTAAGTGGGCGAG
>JBFJTG010000027.1:0-31545 GCA_041625575.1 Litorivivens sp. | reverse complement strand
CATTCGCCGCAGCATTCAAAACGG
The DNA here is from genome assembly GCA_041625575.1 of Litorivivens sp. GTDB lineage: Bacteria > Pseudomonadota > Gammaproteobacteria > Pseudomonadales > Spongiibacteraceae > Litorivivens. Next base: position 31,521 of record JBFJTG010000027.1, on the reverse strand, counting down.
CGAGATGACGCGGTTTGTTGTGCAGCAATTCGCGGCGCATGCTAAGCGGGTGTTTGCCCGCCATACTGGCCAGACGGTCAAAAAAGGTCTCTACTGCATAGACATTAGTTGCGTTTGCTACCGAGCGCACCCAAAGTACCGGCACGCGATTGCTTACCGCATGCGTATCAACTCGAACGTTAGGAATATCGTAAGGCAGTTCGATCGCGCCCTGCGCCGTTTGAACCTCCTCTGTGACCAGTTTGGTTGCCGCCTCGACCAAGGGGCTGACAAGCAAAGTCTGACTGGCAACGCGGTGGGTCCAGCTCACGATTTTACCGCTAGAATCCAGACCTGCACTTAAACGGCAGGCGGTATAAGGCCGGTAGTATCCGCCGCGAATATCGTCTTCACGCGTCCATACGACTTTGAGCGGCTGACCGATAGCCCGCGCTACATGGGCCGCTTCCTGAATGTAATCAAATCCTATGCAGGCGCGACGGCCAAACCCGCCGCCTGACAGCAGGTTGTTAAACTTTACTTGCTCAGGACCAAGCCCCAACACTGCCGCGGCCACGAGCTTGTCCATATCAGGCCACTGACTGCCGCACCATATCTCACAAGCGCTGCCTGTATAATCGATGGTGACATTAAGCGGCTCCATCGGCGCATGGGCGAGATAGGGGAAGTGAAAGTCATCGCTAAGGGTCTGGGTGGCTGTCGCTTGCCCCAATTCAACCAAACCATCATTGCGAACAATGATTCCAGGCAAAGCATTTTGGGTATTGAACTGCTCTTTCAGGTCAGCGCTAGACAGCGTTTCGCCCAACGGCGTTAACCACTGGGCCTGCAGGGCCTTGCGCCCCTGCTCCGCCGACCAAAAATCTTTTGCCGCTACAGCGACACCGGAGGGCACGCGATAAACACCAACCACTCCGTCAATGGCGAGCGCTGCGCTGTCGTCAAAATCCTGCAATGGCGCAGCAAATACCGGCGCCCGCAATACCATCACGGTGAGCATGTCCGGAATTTTGAAATCGAAGCCATAGGTCAGTGAACCGTCAGTTTTCTCCTTTGCATCGAGGCGCTGCTTGGACCGACCGATAATTGTAAAGCTCGCCGGGTCTTTCAGGGTGGGAAATAGTGGAGGCGAAATCGCTGCGGCGGCAGCCGCCAACTCTCCATAGCTGAGCCTGGCACCGGAGGCCTTGTGAATCACGAAACTATTTTCTGTACGCAAGCTTGATGCTGGCACCCCAAGACGTTCAGCCGCCGCGCTAAGCAGCATTTCACGCACTGCTGCGCCAGCTTGTCGCTGCGAGGTGTAGTAGCCCCTGACCGTGGTACTGGCGGCAGTAATTTGCAGGCCGGCGCCGTCGAGCTCATCCAAACCACCTTCAGCTTGCCAGAAAGGGTTGCCGTAGGTAATTGCAGAGGCCGGAGATTGCTCCCAACTCACACGCCCCCAATCCGCATCGAGTTCTTCCGCTACGATCATTGGCACCGATGTCATTGTGCCCTGCCCGATCTCGGCGGCACCCACAATGATAGTGACAAAATTATCGGCACTGATGCGGATAAAGGCGTTTGGCGTCCAACGCTCTGCATTGGGATCAGCCTGCGGCTCCGACGGCCCCGAATCGGCCACGGGCGCTGCCGGGGAGCGCGAGCTGCTTCCGGACCAGTCACAGGCTACCAGCAAGCCTCCGCCCGCTATTACCCCGGCGCGTAAAAAGGTTCGACGTCGAAGTGGGCCACTCATCGATAGACCCCCGCCGCAAGTTCATGCACGGCTTTGCGAATACGCGGATACATGCCACAACGACAGATATTGCCCGATAAAGCCTCGTCAATATCGCGATCGGATGGCTTAGGGATAGCGCGTAGCAGCGCAACAACGGCCATGATCTGGCCAGACTGGCAATAGCCGCACTGCGGGACATTCAGTGTTACCCAGGCACGTTGCACCTGCTGGCCGAGGCTTGTTTCAGTCACCGACTCAATCGTGTTTATCTCTTTATTCGCAACGGCCGCGATCGGTGTTACACAGGCCCTCGTTGGCTGACCGTCGACATGCACAGTGCAAGCACCGCACTGGGCGCGGCCACAGCCGTATTTGGAACCCGTCAGATTAAGCTCATCACGCAACACCCAAAGCAGGGGCTTTTCAGTGTCAACGACCGGCTGCACGACCGCGCCATTCACCTTAAGGGGGACTGGATTTACTGCCATAACAACACCACTAAACAACGATGAAACAATGCTAACCAGAGCAAGCAAATGTTGCCAGCACGAACATCACAGAAAGTATGGGCGCAGATAAAAAAACGCCGGCATGCGGGCACCGGCGTTTATCTGTTTTCAATGATCTAATTAATACAATGACTTAGCGAGGCTGCATGCGAATAGCGCCATCAAGGCGTATGCACTCACCATTCATATACTCATTTTCGGCGATCATGACCGATACGTGGGCAATCTCGTCCGGACGACCGAGGCGCTTCGGGTTGACAACACTGGATTCCAGCGATTTATAAGCTTCCACGGGTAGGGATTCGAACAGTGGCGTATGAATTAGCCCCGGTACAATCGTATTCACCCGAATGCCGTAAGATGCCAGATCACGCGCCATCGGCAAGGTCATGCCGACCACGCCGCCTTTGGACGCACTGTAGGCAACCTGCCCGATCTGCCCTTCATAGGCTGCCACCGATGCGGTATTGATAATGACACCCCGTGCATTAACGCCATCGTAAGGCTCGTTTTTGGCAATTTGCTCCGCCGCCAAGCGCGCGACATTAAAGGTACCGACCAGATTTACCTCAATCACCATTTTGTAGGAATCGAGAGGAAAAGGACCATTTTTACTTAACGTCTTGGCCGCGTTACCGATGCCAGCATAATTATTACAGATATGAATAGCGCCAAACTTGGCCATAACACCGTCGATCGCTGCCTTTACCGATTCCTCGTCGGAAACGTTAACCTTGAAAAATACGACCTTGTCATTTCCAATTTCGCCGATGATCGTATTGGCACGCTCTTCGTTCAAATCAAAAATGGCGACCTTGGCTCCTTTCGCGGCGTAGGCCCGAACTGTCGCCTCACCCAGCCCCGAGGCGCCACCGGTCACAACGGCAACTTTATCCTGCAAATCCATACACAAACTCCTTCATAACGTGATTTTGATTATTCGGCGTGCCCCGGCCTTAGCTGCATACCGGCGTGCACCGCGTAAAAGTGAACATAGGATCAGCCCAGAGCCTTATTGCAACAATGATGACCAGTGACATACGATAGACATTTTATTACAAGCAAGCACCAATAATTCTGCCTGCGGGCCTCTACGTGAATTATCGTGCTCCAACGGGCGCTTATACCGAAGCCGGAGAATTTTCTCGTGAACAGCCGCACTATTTCAGTCTGCTTTGTAAAGGCCATGCTCGAGCACTTCGAGCTGCCACACTGCAGCAAAGAAGACCTGCTAATGAAAGTCGGCATATCACCCGGCGCAGTGAATGAAGGAAAATCCCGCATTTCTCCCGCACAGTTTTCGCAACTCAGCCGCCTGGCCATGAGCATGAGCGAAGACGAGTCCTGCGGTCATTTCCCCAGGAAGATGAAACCGGGTTGCTTTCAAATCATGGCCCAGTACGTTGCCGAAGCAAAAGATTTACGCAGTGCCATTCAACGAAATATTGCCTTCTTTAGCCTTTTCGAAACTGGCCATACCTTACACTGTGAAAGCGACAGCAAGCTTGTGCGCTACCAAATGCTGCCAAATCCGGACTTCCCCCAGTCTCCGTGGGTATTCGAACAGCATCTCATGCTAAGTCACCGGTTTTTTAGCTGGCTGGTGGGCACTCCCATCCCTTTGCTGGCAGTCAACTGCCATTACCCGGCGCCCCAACATCTGGATGAATACCACTATTTATTTTTCTGCCCGACCCGCTTCGATGGCAGCGTTAGTGAATTCGTTTTTGAGCAGCGTGTGCTGGATCTGCCATTGATCAAAACACCCGAGGAACTGGACAGCCTCATTCGGCAAATGCCCTACAACCTCCTGTTTATGCCGACCAGACAAAAGAGTTATACCGAACAAATCAGGCGCTATATCAAAAAGTCTCTGCCCAAAAACCCCAGCTACGAACAAATTTCCGCTTCACTGGGGCTAACGCCGCAAACATTGCGCAGGAGATTACGTGATGAAGGCTGCGATTACCGGCAGATTCGGAACGAATTGCTGCGCGATACCGCCATCGAATTTCTGCAGCAAACCGGGCACAGTGTGCAGGAAATTTCCTATCAGCTTGGTTTTTCGGAACCCAGCGCGTTTATCCGCTCTTTCCGCAACTGGACCGGAGTTCCACCCAATTTCTATCGACAGCAACAGCAGGCGAGCGCACTAGCTGCACCATGATTATAGCCAGTCGGGTTTCAGCTCCGACAGCAGCAAGTTCCGCATTTCCTGAGTGAGCGGGGACGATTTGCGGGTCTTGCTATCCACACAGACCAGGACAGCACTTGCCCGCACGGTTAGCTGTTCTTTCTGGTACATCTTGCAGCCCACGGTAAACGAACTATTGCCCACCTTGACGATCGCCACCTCTACACGCACGTCTGAACCAAAGAAATTCTCCGCGATATAGTCCAGGGTCTGTGTGGCCATTACCCAGGTCGGCATACCCGTATGCAATTCCGCGAGCAGACCATCAACATACTCAACTCGCCCTGCTTCAAACCAGACCGCGATGGAGGTGTTGTTGATATGCCCTAAAGCATCAGTTTCACTGAAACGCGGTCGAATACTGATTGATTTCAAGCGGCCACTCCCCGACTTTTTTTAAAGAGCGCTAAAAATACGCGTTTAGAGTGACGCTGGCAATCCGAACTTGCTATCAGGCGATACTCGAAAATCCAGTGCCCATGCTGCCAGTTAAATGAGGACCAGATCGATGCTTTTAAAAGCCGGAATTAAGCTCCCAAGCGCTATCTAGCGTAAAACCGTAAGGCAGTTCTTAATACCGACATTCTTTACACCCTGAAGGTGTGCATATATTTACGACTTTGATGCCTAGACCCGGCCTATAGATTCACCGGAAGATTCTATCTGGGCTTAACTAGCGGGACGTCGCCAACGATACTATTCGTTGACATTAAGCTTCACACAAATATTAGGCGTTCCGGCATCCAATTCCATAAAGAAAAGAGGCCGTAACAAGACCAAGGCAGTGTCGAGCATTTACTGCTTATTAGCAGACCTTGTCTGGCTACGCCTGAAACAGGACTCCAGCCAGCTTCAAAGGGGCAATTTAACTAATCGCTGACTTGGTCATTAGAGCGACACCAAAACCTTAATCAACCGTTTGCAACATTAGATTATCGGGCCAGACGCTATTGGCGATAGCCTTAAAGTGTCCGGAAATAGCTGCAGTTAAAAATTTCTTGGTGCAAACATAATAATAGCCATGCCGCAAAGGGCGACCAGCGCACCAAGAATATCCCACGAAGTAGGCCTTATCCCTTCGACCAACCACAGCCAGAACAAGGCGACGAGAATGTAAACTCCGCCGTAGCCGGCATACACCCTGCCAGCGGCCGCCGGATGTAGGCTCAACAACCACGCAAACAAACCGAGGCTGGCGGCCGCTGGAATCAGAAGCCACACGCCCTTTTCCTGCTTCAGCCATAAATAGGCTAAGTAGCAACCTGCAATTTCAGCAAGCGCGGTGACCAGAAAAAGGCCTACCGTTTTTAGAACAAGCATTAGACTCTGCCACTTTTCAAGGAATATTGAATGCCAAACACATTTTTATTAATGTTGCTATCATCTAACATCTACGTTAACTTGTGTCATCGCTAATCTTCTGAAGTTCGCCATTCATTCCGAACCTAACTAAGCGTTGCGTTATCCGAATTTGCCTCCGCGATTGTACTCAGAACATTTCAATCAGGAAGATTATTTGTTGCTAGTTCCACTCCGCATAACGATATAAGTACAAAAGGGGCTCCAAATTTTGTTTGCTAATAAATCTAAATCCTTGCATCGCCTCCATAGCGCAGTACCGCTGTTCGCTTGGATTCTTCCTCTGGTCATTTCAATCTTGTTGGTGCCGAACACCTACGCGCAAAGCGACGAGGTTTACCTTGGCATAGAATTCGGGGCTGGCGAACTCAAAGCATCCAAAGATTACACTCCAGATACTAAAGACGATTCGTCCCCCATCGTCGGTGGCGCACTCGTACTAGGGTATCATTGGGCTTCGAATTGGGTTGTCGAAAGCCGCCTGGCAAATCGCGATTGGGATTCAGGCAGACTCTTTGGTCTAGGCACAAACTACGATCTAGACGAACTAACAATCATGGCGGGGTACTCCTGGCCCATAGCCAAATATTTTAGAGTGGTGCCCATGCTTGGACTCAGCTCATGGAAGCTGGACGTAGAAAGCGGCATCGTTAATTCAGCCATCCGTGGCGCGACCACGTCTAAAGAATTCAGCGGCACAGACCTTACCGCCAAAATAAACGCCGAAATACTGTTGGGAAATCTCGTCGTGTTGTACCTGAGCTATACCGTCGGCGCCTATGATTTCGGAAATTCTGACATGGGCCTACTTGGATTGAAATTCGAATTCTAAGACAGCATGGAACGCTTCGACATACAGAGACTCTCTAAACAAAAAGTGTCGAATACCGGATTCATGCTGATTACCTTAATAAACGAATAATGATCGATCAGTGTGAGGCAAGCCGTTCGACCCAATTACCTTTATGAACTCGCGAGCAGGCCTCCTCCGTATCAAAACGCACTCTTTTCATAATATCTGCTATCGAAAATCCGGCCAGCGTCAGATGTTGCCGTATCAGAATCCGCAATCTCTCTTCATCGCCACGGCCAATGGCCTTGTTTAAACTATCATCTGTGTCAAATACGCATACGACTGACAATGATGCCGGAAAACGATCGAAATTGACCAGGTGGGTTATCCACTGAAAACCAGCTATCTCTGCCAGTGCGATTTCACAAACCTCGGTGAGCGCTTCGCGTATCGCCCTATCAATTTTTTTATCTGATTTTTTCATGAAAAACTAAGAACCTGCCGGGGAAATTATGTGTCTGGAATCGACTAAACACCTAACGACGCTGCTAATTCGATCGATAGATCATGCACAATGATGCCCCCGCTTCTATAAAAGCATCCGTCGTTGACTTGTGCATTTGTTATCAGCACGAGTTTAAACAGCACAAAGACTACCATCAGGTTCGCCACTAGCACTCACGCACAGGTACGGTAATCCCAGAGCTTCCAGCCATAACTTCCCTTCAACTTCGCCTTTGAGCATCGCTACCGTAGCCCCCGTTCCCGCAATTAGGCACAAGGGCGCCAACACGCTGACGCCGGAGAAACTATCACAAATCGGCCAGCCACTTTTCGGGTTCAGGATATGGCTGTAGCGTTTGCCATTCACTAGCATAAATCGTTCATAGTCGCCGCTGCTCGCAAGCCCGCCCTGACTGACGCTGACAATGCGAAGGGCTTGCTCGGGGTTGCGCGGATCACGCAAACCAATTTGCCAGGGCGATCCATCCGGATGAGGACCGATTACGTGGATATCACCTCCGAGTTCGACCAATCCATGCGCTATACCATGCTCTTTGCACACGCGCGCGGCTGCATCGGCGGCGTACTCCTTGCCAAAGCCTCCGAAGTCGAGCTCCATGCCCTGCTCCGGCAAATAAATAGAGGGCCGCGACCATTCAACCTTTTGCCAGCCCACTTTTTGTTGCAGTGCTGCCACTTTCTCAACGGTGGGCAATTTATTTGATTTGAAATCCCAGGCCCCGCGCAATACTCCGGACGTAATATCGAACAAGCCTTCGCTTTGCTCAAAGGCTGCACTTGCGTAATCCAATAATGCGGCAGTTTCTTCGTCCACTTCGACTGCCGATCTTCCTGCAGCAGAATTAATGGCCGCTACAATACTGTCGTCGCGATAACGCGAATAGGTTTGTTCAATTCGGAAGACTTCCGCTATCGCCGCGTCTGCCGCTTGCTGAAGAACATCAGCATTCTCGGCGTACAGTTTAAGCTCACAAGGCCCTCCCATCGCTTGGAAGGGAATGTTTTTGAAATGATACTCAACCTTGGAGACTGCCGTCTTATCCATAGTTACATGCTATGACAGATGACGAGGCCAATGCGAGCCAAGGCAGAAAACTTATCGTTTGATACAAATTAAAATACGCGATCGAAGCCTAAGGAAAAGGTGCTAAATTCAACGAGACCCGGGTTTTCAACATCGACCGTGTCTAGGGAATGACTAGCTTTCGCTTCATACCCTTCCCATTGGGCGCTGAGTTGCCAGGGGCCCAGTGATTTTATTGCACGCAGCTGCAAACTTACGGCTCCATAGGGAGAGAGCCGGTAATCACTGGAAGCTAGCCGGTCCGGGCGAGGGGAGAGATAGTATGGCGCATAAAAATATGATGCCGTTTGGCTGTAGTAGCGAACGCTACTATCCACGCGCCAATTCGACTTAAGGTTCTGATACCAACCCAACTCAAGGGTGTGGGATTCAATATCCCAGTCATCGTCGAAATAACGGTAGTCCAGATGAAGCGCCGCATTTGCACCGGGGACGAAATGACGCAATCGGCTCAGCCACACCCACTGACGACGATCGCCGGGACGATTATCGGCAACCAGAGGATTTGCCAGACTCGCGATATAAGCTAACTTATAAGGATCCGAGAGGTAGCCTTGCAAGTCGCTAACACTAAGGCTTGTTTGCACCGCCGTACGCGCATTCACCGTCAATCCGAGGCCGACAAAGGCGCTGAGATTGTCTTTCTCTGCCGACCTAACGTTTACCGGCGTTTTACCGAGCGTGGGGTCAAGCTCATCGTCGCTGTAACCTATGCCCGCCGTCACCGTAAGCTGGCTTTCGGGAAGAGTCTTTTCAATTTCGAAACCGATATTACTGGCGGAGTAGTCGTCTTCGTCGGAATAACCCACAATAAAAGAAGCCACAGTCTCGCTATCGATAAAGTGATTGAAGCGCGACTGCAGGTCAGCACGCTCTTCTTTAATGGATGCACCACTCATGGCCTGCACGGGTTTATTGTTCGCTCCCGGCTGTACATACCAGGGCGATGCTCCGCTCATGGATTCGACCATGAGATCCAATTGCATATCGGTCTTGCTTCCAATGGCTGTCGCGAAGCCGAGCTGGTGAGTATCGATTTCGTAGCGTTCGCTGTCACCGCCCAAGTGCTTGTCCCGGTCCAGCTTTGCTTCGCTGTAGCGTGAGGCGTGATAACTGAGTATCGGCTCGCTCACGGGCGCAGCAGCCTGCACTTTGCCACTGATACCCGGCAATGCAAGCGCTGCTCCAGTTAGTGCAAGTAGTGCAGAATTTTGTGCTTTTTTATTGTTATCCATGCCGCTCTCAAAACCTGTTGTCTAGCCACCCAAATAAACCGCCACTTCACCTAGTTACAACCGCAGCCTCCAGCACCCGCGCTGGCACCACCGCTGCTGGCCTCCTTGCTGAAATAGACATGGGAGCGATAAGCCGCGGTTCCCCTGTCCGGGTCCCACGCCATTTCTGGCTTGGCCAGGTACTGCCGATCCCAAGGTTCTACTGTGCTGATACTGCAAGCAGAGATCAGTACAGAGCTAACAAGCACTATTATAATCTTCATTGTGAGGCCTGAGCTCCCTTATTCTCGTTGAGCAAATGACGAATCTGTTTACGCAGGCGCTCATCATCACCCGGTCGAAATCCCTCGTGGACACGTCGAATTTTACCGCTGCGATCGATCAGATAAGCTGTCGGCATTCCTTTTACACCAAAGATGCGGGGCAGGCTACCATCATCCGTCACGACGTAGTAAGCGACCGGGTGCTGTTTGAGAAAACTTTGTGCATCAGCGACATTTTTATCAACATTAACGGCTACAACTTCAAAACCTTCACTGCCGAACTCCCGATACAGCGTATTCATTGCGGGTAAAGATACTCGACAGGGGCCACACCACGAGGCCCAAAAATCCAAGTAAAGCACCTTGCCGCGAAAATAATCGGATCGCAAAATTTTGCCATGTCCGAGACCCGGCCGCTCAAACGCGGGCATCGCATCACCGACTTGCAGCGCCCAGACTGGGTTTGCGAAAAGCAGGCAAAGTATCAGGCCGCGAGGGCGCAGGTTTCTTATATTTTTTTTCATTGGCCACTACTCAACGATTAAAACGGGTTCCCGCGACACTGTACTTAAGCAGAAAGTTACACTTGCATGCGAAAACCGGTACAAACGCAGCATTCCCGGCGGATTGCGACAAGTCATAACGTTTTCAAATATTCAATAATGGCTTTACGCTCCGCGGCCGTTAATACGTCGGTGAATTCATGGCCGGCATCATCGTTACCAAGAATACGCGTATCGTAAACCAGTCGCTTGTCTAAACCATCGGGCGCCGGATCGGAGATGGTCAGCAAGCCCGCCCAACTCAAGGACTTATTCAGAAAGTTTTGTACAATCTGCTGCATGGACGGACCTTTGTCATCGCTGGGACTGCAATTGATCTGGGCGCTGCCCGGCATTTCAGCGCAAGCAAGTGCGGTAGACTTCCAGCCAACCTTTTCAAAGTCAAATGCCGACAATCGCTGATCGAAGCCTTTAATTTCCACACCACCCTGCTCGAACACTTCGGTTTGAATACGTCGCTGCCATATTTCTGCCCGCTTCGACGAATCCAGTAGCGCCTCAAGATCGGGAATAGAGCCATTGTGCAGATAGGGGGCGGTTGCCCATACGCCATACAGCGGCGGAGCTTGATAGCCAATAATCGCCTTTTGCCAGCCGCAAGCGCCATTTAAGCGCTGCTCGTCGGGCAGCATATCGTCGGCGGACTCTTGCAGATAGTTTTTGTCGTCCGGCGATACATAGTCCGGATCAGCTTCAGGGTAGGCCCAGTAAGTGGTATCCCAGCCGCGCCGTAATGTAGTCGTTAACATATCCGAACGAGCCCTGTCCGTGCCAATGACCTCGAGTTTCGAAATATGCGAGGCCAGCCCTTCCAGAACCGGATCGGCAAGAAAAGCCGGATCATTTACATACCGAGGCGAATAGGCCCCGTGGCAACTGGCGCAAGACCCGTTGCCGCCGTCCGGGCGCGGGCGGGCGGCATTACCCTGCTCTTTCCACAGGTCTTTGTTGTGAAAGAGCACCGCACCCTGCTCGGCCAGAGTTGTGTCGATAGCCTTTGGGTAGACCGGCGACACCAGCGACAGGAAGAACGCCTCAAGATCCTGATCCCACTCTTCGATACGGTCGCGATAGCCTTTTCCCGATTCTGAAAACAGTAAATCGAACTCGCCAGGCCCGGCTGCCATGACGATGCGCGTACTGTCATTGGATACACCGGAATCAAAGAACTTGCGCGGACGCGAACCCATATTCCACCACGCTGGCGTATCCTGGGTGTGCGCCAGCGGGTGAGAGACATCTTGTGTACCCTGCGCTCCTTTCATATTTTTTAAAGGGTTGGGGTTTATCCCCAAGGAGTCCAGATCGAGTATGGTGTTAAGGAATTCAAACGCGCCTACGGCATTATTTTGTCCGCGTTGTTTGATACCCACATTGAACAGTACATTCGGGTCCATAGGTGGAATCGCGCTTCCCGCTATGGGCACATCCTTAAAGGGTGAGCCGTCGTGAGCTGCCATAATAACGTCGTAGTTGTTGTTGCCCAGACCAAAATGCTGGATGCCTATCAGCTGAGGATCCCCGCTGTACGGATCTCCGACCTGCCCGCCATGACAGGTGAAACAGGCGGAGGTGCCAATATTGTTAGTCCACTTGCCCGCGCTGTCTTTGAGCAGGCGCAGGCCCATCGGCAGGCGGCCACTCCCCCCATCACACGCAGGGTTTTGGACGGTGGCACAATCGTTAGGGTCCTCCCCCGCCAAGGGATAGGGATTAGGAAAAACCGGGTAATTCAGGCCATAGCGGAGAGTGTACAGCTGATCAAAGTTTGCAGGGCGCTCACTCAAACCCCAATTTTTCCAGCTTTCACGAAAGTCGCTGACATTCTGTGAGCCCGCGGCGAGTTCATTGGTTAAAAATTCCAAACCACGATCGCGACGGCGGATGTAGTCGCCACAGGTTTTGGCCTGTCGCTCCTGCTCAGGCAAAGCCGCGTGGCAATCTTCCCACCAAGCGTTGAAATGCACCGCCCGATCACCGCTTACCTCTGGCCGCCCGGCCTGAATCAGAGTTCGCGGATCAGGTGGCAGCAACTTGGTACTCGCCGCCGTCTCACCTTCACAATAAGTAGCCCAGATATGACGCCCCCGCTTGCTACCCAACAAGGGTAGCAATTGATCGACGCTTACATCGTTTATTGAACAGTTTGCAGGGCTTTCCCAGCACTCCAACAATGCCTTCATCGCGAGGTAACTTTGCGAGTTCACCGGCCAGGGCGTGCTGCCGCTGTGCTTCAGGGCCGGCTCCGAGGGCATGGTCAGTAAGCGGTTGTTGAGTACACCCTTTCCCAGTTTTTGCCATGCAGCGTAGGTACGGTCGTAATCTTCACCTTTGTTTGTTTTATGCAGCTGAAAAGCCCGGCCCTCGGCCACATCGGCGGGGCCTCCCTCCACATGGCAGAGTCGGCAATTTTCCAGCGCAGATTGAACACTTAGGGAAAAGGGGTCCACCGCATCCGGTAGGCCTTGAACATTACCACTGCTATCGCCGTCATTACAGCCCGCAACAACGAGCACAAGAAAGAACAGCACTGCTTGTCTGATACGGAAAGATCGGCCAGCCATTATTGGTAACGCCAACAACATTGCCTACCCCTGTCGAGTCGCGGTGAAACGTTAATTTCACGCTAGTTATTATTATTGTGAGCGCCGCAATCGGGAGGACGCTCCTGCTCTATGCTTGTTTATACAGCAGCGGTAGAAATGCGCAAGCCACACGAGGATTTCCGGCATTATCACGACCTCTTGCTCTTATTCATCCTGGCGACTGCCGGGTCAACCCCGGATAAACCATTCGGCCCCGGAGAATTGGCTTACTTACCCAAAAATGAGGCCGGACGTTTTTCCATAAAGGCTTTAACGGCTTCCGCAGCATCCTGCGTACTGATACAAATGTTTTGCGTTTTGGCTTCCAGCGCCAAGGTTTGACTGTAGTTTAAACTAGCCGCCTTGCGCAGAAGCTGCTTGGTTTCACGCAATGCAATTGGCGCACGTTCCGCTAACTCCTCAGCCCAGCTCTGCACCTCGCTAGTCAGATGCGCTGCCGGGACTAACTTATTGGCAATTCCTGCCTCCAGACATTCATGCGCGCTAAGGCGGCCACCTTCCACAATGAGTTGAAAGGCCCGTTGATAACCCAAGTGACGCAGGAGCATCCAGCTCGCGCCGCCGTCAGGCACCAGGGCTATGTTGGTAAATGCCATTAACAGGCTGCCTGTGTCGGCCATCATCACCAAATCGCTATTCATGGCAAAGGCTGCGCCGATGCCAGCCATTACCCCCGGTACTGCTGCAATAATCGGTTTCTTCAGTGAAGCCATTTTCTCCAAAATTGGCGCATATTCGAGCATTATCTGGTCTTCAATCGATTTCTGCTTTCCCAATCCTTCCGTGAGATCGGCGCCGGAGGAAAAGGCTCTACCGCTTGAGCCAAACACCACTACGCGCACTGCGTCATCAGCATCAGCCTGACTAAATGCGTCCAGCAGCTCGGCACGCATTTTTGTCGAGAATGCATTTAATGTCGCGGGCTGGTTGAGCAGTATGGTCGCCACGTGGCCCTTTTGACTCATCACAATAGTGTCATAGGCTGTTATTACCGACATGCTTTGCCTCCTAGCGATCAATAAAGGGAACAAATTTATCCGAGAAAATATCGCGCCCGACGATTAGCTTCATCACCTCCGACGTGCCGGCGAAAATGCGGGTGATACGCGCATCGGTATACATTCGGGATATGGGATACTCGTCCATGTAACCCGCGCCGCCATGCAGTTGCACTCCTTCGTCCACCATGCGGCACAAAACCTCACTGGTATACAGCTTTGCCTTGGCGGCGTCTTCGGAACTTAACTCGCCCCGGTTATGCGCCGAAACACAGGCGTCAACATGGGCCTGCGCCACATCAATTTCGGTGCGCAACTCAGCCATTTTGAACTGCGTGTTTTGCATATAGGACAAAGGTTTGCCGAACACCTTGCGCTCCATAACAAACTCGCGCGTGACTTCGAATGCTTTTTGCGCTCCGGCAATGAAGCCACAGGCTCCGATCAGGCGCTCTTCGGCCAAGCCCTGCATGAGATAGACAAATCCCAATGTCGGGTCGCCCAGGACATTGGCCTTTGGCACTTTCACATCGTTGAAAAAAAGCTCTGCAGTATCCTGGGCCTTCATGCCCATTTTTTTTAGGTTACGGCCTCTTTCAAAGCCATCCATGCCGCGCTCTACGAGAAACAAGCCCATCGCATGAGGGTTATTCTCCGGGTCAGTTTTCGCTGCGACAACAACGAGATCGGCGTTAATACCGTTGCTTATATAGGTCTTGGCGCCATTGAGTAACCAGTGGTCACCCATATCTTTTGCCGTGGCTCGCATTCCGGCCAGATCGGAACCGGCGTCAGGTTCGGTCATGGCGACAGCCAGAATACATTCACCCGTGACGCACTTGGGCAGGAAACGCTTTTGCTGCTCATCACTGCCAAAGCGCGTTAGGTAAGGGCCGACCAGACGGCTGTGAAGGGTATTTGTCCAGTCTCCCGCGTAGACATTGGCAGTCTCTTCGATGATGATTTGCTCGAAGCGAAAATCATTGTCGCCCATGCCTCCGAATTCTTCGTCGGGCCAAACCATTAAAAAGCCTTGCTCACCCGCTTTCGTAAAAGCCTCGCGATCGACGATGCCCTGCTCACGCCAGCGCTCAACATGCGGGGCGATTTCTTGCGCTAAAAATTTGCGGTAGGCACCGCGAAACATATTCTGTTCTTCTGTGAAATCGCGCTTTAGCACTGAAGGCTCCTGTAGGTAATAATTTGCCGAGAATTGCTCAGCACTGTTAGCACTGCGACTTAGGTTCCAGTTGACTAGACAATCTGCCGCATATGCCGCATCGCTGGTAATATCCTGGTACGCGTTGGCATGCACTAGAATCACGTCGATCAGCCTGATCAGCAATGACCACCCGTGACAGGCGATAGACATTTTATTACACAGCCAATGGCGACGCGGTCCTTAGACTTTCATCGACATGTTTGAACAGCGATTCCGCTTTGGCGCTACGCCCGCCAAATCTTGAGTCCTTGAATCTGCGCCGCGATACTGCGTACAGACGACCCAAACATCGTCGGCATTAGCTACACTGAGGTGTCAGCACTTTTTCAATCCACGAAAATAAGAGAGACCCGTGTGAGCCAAAGTCATGAGTTGAGCACGAACAAGGCCTTTTTCTTTGGCTGGTGGCAGGTTCTGGTCGCACTGCTTGTACAGGCAGTCGCCACCGGTACCATCGCCTATTCCTACAGTGTCGTTGTCGTTCCCCTGGCGGGAGAATTTGAATCCAGCCGCATGATCCTGATGCTGGGTATAACGGCAATGACGCTGGTCGGCGGCCTGCTATCGCCCTGGCTGGGCGCCAGCATCGATCGTTTTTCCCTTAAACGCATGATGCTGATATCAGCATGCTCTCTTGGCTTTGGTTTTTTTGCGCTCTCGCTGATCAATGGCATTTGGCAAATGCCCTTCATTTACGGCGTGTTCATGTCGATCAGCAGCGTCATTCTTGGCCCTCTATCCGCATCTACACTTCTGGCCCGATGGTTCAGTAAAAAGCGCGGCCTCGCCATGGGCCTGGCCGCCACGGGCACATCCATCGGCGGCTTCCTCTTCCCTCCCTTGCTGCAGTTCTTGATCGACAGTTTCGAGTGGCGCACGGCCTTTCAACTCTTGGCAGGCGTTATACTTCTGATATTGGTACCACTGATAACCCTCGTGGCCTGCGACTGGCCTGCGCAGAAAAACCTTTTCCCCGATGGTGAGGACGCGCCAAGCGAACAAAGCTCAAGCAGTGCAAACGGACCGAGCTATGACTCTGCAGCGGCCATTATGCGCGAGCGCAATTTCTGGGCGATTGCGGCGGTCATGGGGATTCTGTTTTCCACTTACACAATGCTGCTCAGCAATCTGGCGCCCTTCGCCATCGGCAGCGGCGCGAGTCCGGAGCAGGCTGCCCGACTCATATCCATCATTGCGATCATGGGGTTAATCGGAAAGCTGCTGTTCGGCACCATTGCCGATCGCATCGATTTGCGCTTTGGATTGGGAGGCTCGGCTGGCCTGCTTGTCATCGCGCTGCTTTGCTATCTTGGCAACGACAATTTTAATCTGTTGCTTGCCGGCAGTGCTCTCGCAGGACTTGCGGCAGGCGGTATGTTACCAGTGTGGGGCTCACTCATGGCGCAGGCCTTTGGCATAAACAATTACGGCCGGGTGATGGGCATGATGAACCCGGTGACGATGCCGCTTATCATTTTATCGCCGCCGCTGGCCGGTGCTATTTACGATAGAACCGGAAGCTATCAAATCACCTTTATTTTGTTCAGCGCCCTGCTAATTGTCGCGATGTGCACCCTGCCCTTAATTCGGCTCAAGCGTTAGGATCACAGCCTGAAAAGGTAATATTCACATCTTCTGGCGCATACTTGTAGTTATTCACTCTTTCGCTGATGCTGGGCAAAACCCGGTTCATAGGAGATAGCGCAATGAGTGTGTTTTTTCTATTAGTCAGTGCTTTAGTACTGCTCTATCTGGGCGTAGGCGGCACTGCAGCGATCGTGGCACTGTGCGCAGCGACTGCCATTGGTATCATGTTCGACGGTTGGCATTTTGTCAGCATACTGTTTGGAGCCCTTGCGCTCGCAGCCGCCCTCTTTTTACTTATCCCATCCAAATTGCGAGAGCAGGAGCTCAGTCGCCCCCTACTCAATTGGGTGCGCGGTATGTTGCCGCAACTCTCCGAGACTGAATCTGAAGCCCTTAAATCCGGCAGTGTCGAATGGGACGGTGAATTGTTCTCCGGAAATCCGAGTTGGGAATTCCTGCACCAGATGAAGCAGAACCCGCTTAGCGAGGAAGAGATTGCCTTTATCGAGGGGCCGGTAGAAGAATTATGCGCCATGCTCGACGACTGGCAAATGACACACGAACTATACGATTTGCCGGAATCTGTTTGGCAATTCATTCGCGAACAAGGCTTCTTTGGACTGGTGATTCCCGAAGACTTTGGTGGCAGGGGCTTCTCCCAGCGCGCACATTCCGAAATTGTCATGAAAATTGCGACACGCAGCGTATCCGCAGCAGTTACGGTGATGGTTCCCAACTCGCTGGGGCCCGGTGAGCTGTTGATGGAATACGGTACCGACGATCAAAAACAACACTACCTGCCGCGCCTCTGTGCAGGCAAGGAAATACCCTGCTTTGCCCTAACCTCGCCCATGGCAGGCTCCGATGCTGGCGCCATCCCCGACAAGGGTATTGTCAGCAAGGGACAATGGCAGGGCAAAGAAGTGCTCGGCTTAAAGGTCACGTGGAACAAACGCTACATCACATTGGCCCCGGTCGCCACGCTGATCGGCCTGGCCATCAAGGTTTACGACCCTGACCACCTACTGGGTGAGGATGATGTTATTGGTGTGACCTGCGTCATGGTGCCCCGCGACACCGAAGGCGTTAACGTCGGCACCCGCCACCTGCCCATGAATACCGTATTTATGAACGGCCCGACCTGGGGTAATGAGGTCTTTATACCGCTCGATCAGGTCATTGGTGGTGAAGCTATGTTGGGGCGCGGCTGGACTATGCTGCTGGAGTGCCTGTCGATAGGTCGCTCGATTTCCCTACCCGGCCTTGCCGCGGGCTCGGGGAAATTGGCAACGCTTACCACCGGCGCTTATGCCGCCGTGCGCGAGCAATTTGGACGTAGCATCAGTGAATTTGAAGGCGTGCAGGAAGCCTTGGAACATATCGCCGGCCACAGCTACCAGATGGATGCTGCGCGCGTAATGACAGCATGCATGCTTGATAGGGGAATACGGCCTGCGGTGCCCTCGGCCCTACTGAAATACCGCAATACCGACCTTATGCGCACGGTCGTTAACCACTCCATGGATGTTGTTGCAGGGCGCGGCGTAATCAGTGGCCCCCGCAATTTTATGGCGCGTATTTACCAGGCTGTGCCCATTGCCATCACGGTGGAAGGCGCCAACATTCTTACCCGCAGTTTAATGATCTTTGGTCAGGGAGCAATTCGCTGCCACCCCTATATCGTTGATGAAATCGAAGCGGCGGGCATGGAGGATGAACAGGAAGCCGTCACCCAATTTGATTCGGTCTTTTACCGTCACCTCGCTCACACCAGCGGTAATGCCTTGCGCTCCATGGCATTGGCTCTCACTGGCGGTTATATAGCAGACGCGCCCGCACGAGGCGACATCAAGCGCTACTACCGACAACTGTCACGTTTTTCAGCGGCGTTTGCCTTGCTAACCGATGTGTCACTGCTCAGTTTGGGCGGCGGCCTCAAAGCCAAACAGCGTCTATCCGGTAATATGGCAGACTGCCTGGTAAGGCTGTATTACGCATCGGCCGTTATCAAACAATGGCATGAAGACGGCTACCCCGAGAGCCATCGCACAGTAGTGGAGTGGTGCCTGCAATCAAACTTGCACGAACTACAGGAACACCTGCGCCGTGTAATCGACAACTTTCCCGTACCCGTGCTGCGTTGGCCGCTGCGCCTGATTGTCTTTCCTGTCGGCGCGATTGGCTTGCGCAAACCCGACGATACACTCGGCACACAGCTGGCCAATGCCATCACAGAAGACAGCGATATTCGTGAGCGTATTTGTCGCGGCACCTATATTAACGATAAACCCGGCGACCCCATTGGGCGCGTGCTGCACGCCTTTGAATTAGCCAACAGCACCTCGGAAATACGCCAGCGATTGAATCAGGCCATACGCCAGAGCGACCCGGACGATCTCGATGGCGTGGCATTGTTGATGGGGCATGAACGGGAGCAGTTAGTTGAATGGGCAATTGAAAATTCCGTCATCGAGGCAAGCGAGGGCGAACCGCTATTGAAGGCACTTACAGCGCTATACGATGTAATCAGGGTCGATGCCTTTGACCGCGAAGGAATCAAGGAACTTGCGGCGGCGGCAAAGGGAAAACGCCGCGTAGTCGAAAGGCCGGTGGATTTGGCGAAATAGCAAAAGTCGAATACTGAGCCGCTCAGCTCAGCATTTTTTCTCCAACATCGAAACCAACTCGCGAAACTTCGCTTTGTTGGCGTCATTCAAGCCCATCAGCACGCGATGGGCTTCCAAAACTTTTTCTTTCACTGCGCCTTCCGAGCCCTCGACCTGAGGTAGCTCGCCCAAATCCTGATCATTGTTCAGGGGGAATTGACGGATGCGAAACACGCGATCGAAGCCCATGCTTTGCAAGACGCGGGTAATGTCAGGGTTGGTAGAGAGGATAACCGGAATAAATTCGTAGCGCTTCTTCGCCATCAGGGCAAGCTTGGCAAGCAGACCCAGCGTCGTGCTATCGACATTGTCCGCTTCGGTCAGATCGACCAAAACGCTGGAAAAATTTTCGCTGCTGAACATTTCCTCAAAGTAGTCATCAAGCACCGTGCACAGGGTAAGCCGAACGTCACCCACCAGTTTGACTACATTGGAACCTTCTTGCTCGGCAACCAATATTCTGCCTGGTTGCATACTAGCACCCCGACTCATTTACGACGCGATTTAAGCAAGGCGCGAGCGGCAAACTAACGCAGCAGTACCCGACCCTCTGTGTTCTGAAATTTAAAAAAGTCATTATTTTAACAAAACACTAAACCCGCGACACGACCAGCACTGCAATATCATCGGGTGCCTCGCCGATGCTATCCAGTCGAAATGTTTTAATGACATCGTCGGCCGATTGCGGACCGTACTCCAATGCCTCAAGCAGATATTGCTCCTTGGCAATCACCCCCTTGGGGTTCAGCACCTCTAATATACCATCGGAGAACAAGGTGAGAACAGCCTTTTCCGGTAGCTGCATGCGATGCTCGGAGTAGGAAATATCCGGGAACAAGCCCACAGGCAAATCGTGGCCGTCAAGATAGCGGGCGGTACCATTAATACTGAGGATGGGCGCGGGCAAATGTCCGGCAATACTGTAGCAAAGCTCGTCGGTCTCTAAATCAATCACACCAACGCACATGGTCACGTGCTTATCTATCTCCATGCCCAGCAATTCACGGTTGGCTTTATCCAGCATATGGGCCGGCGATAAAATCGCACTGTTGTGACGATGATGAAAATCACTGCGCTTACGCGCAAATAGGTTTTTCAGCATAACGGTAACGAAGGCCGAGCTGGCGCCGTGACCGGACACATCGGCAACAAAGAATACAGCGTGGCGATTACCTACGATAAAATAGTCGATAAAGTCGCCGCTTAGATATAAGGACGGCAAAATGTGCTGGTGAAAACGGTAGTTGCCAATAACCTTGGGTGTTTCCGGCAGCATTTTTATCTGAATATGGCGGCCGGCCTGCTGGTCTTTTTTCAAATGCGTCAAGCTCTCTAACAAATCGCGGTTAGCATTTTCGAGCTTATCCCGGTACTTCCGATTTTCCCGGCGCAAGGAACCCTGCTGAAGCGCTCTTTCCATCGCGTGGCGCAGCACGCTTTCATCTGAAATGCTATTGGGCAACATCAGGTAGTCACATGCACCTTTACGCAATGCCTCCACGACATCCGACATTAACTTGCGGCGTGAGATAACAATAACAGGGATTTCCCGTTTGTCGGCGGTGAGTACATCAAGAATTCGGCGTCCATCTTCGCTAACATACAGGTCGAGAAGTACCGCATCAGGCGTGCCACCCAAAAAAGCACTGAGACCCTCCTGCTCATTGGAGTAGGCAGTAACCTGGTAGTCTAAATGTTCGAGCGTGGCCAGCAGCTCGTCACGCTGCCTGTCCGCCCGCTGGATTACGAGTAGCGTTTTACTCATGTTCAGACGATGTAGCCCCTATGTACGCAGTGGCATCTTGTATCAGTATAGACAGCTCTGGAGAATCCGCCCCTACTAGAAGTCATCCCACTCCTCGAATTCCTCTTCGCCAAAACTGTCTTCGCTAGCGGCACCGTCGCTAATCAGATACTGGCGGCGCTGCAAATAGGCGTCGCGTAGAAAGGTATAACGATCTCCGGAAAGCAGACTTTCAGTCTTTAGTAGATTAGCGCGGGTATTGACCAGATCTAGAAAGCGAAGTTGATTTCGGGTGCGTATATGCTCAACCTGACTCAAGGCATCGACTTGCGCGTCCACCATCGCAGCGCCGGTGTCGCGCAGGTTAGACGGGCCCAGGATCGGCAAGACCAGATAAGGGCCGGGCTCAACGCCCCAGTAGCCCAATACTTGTCCAAAATCTTCCGTACGCTTGTCCAGCCCGATATAGGAAGCCACTTCAAAAAAGCCCCCCACACCGACCGTCGAATTGATCAAAAATCGGCCACCGTCACTGGCAGCGGCTTTAAACTTCAACTGGCCCAGATCGGCAACAACATTCAATAATTCACGTAGGTTGCTGAATATATTGTCGATTCCACGCTCTAGAAAGTTAGGGGTAATCGCCTGATAAGCCTTGGCTATAGGCTTGGCCGCATATTTATCCGCAACGTCATTGAAGGCAAAAACTTTGCGATTAAAGCCTTCCCAAGGGTCCTGATTCTCAGGCTGGGTGGCGCAGGCTGCCAATTGCAGCATCGACACCAGCAAAAGCAATTTGACCGAAAAAATGCGAGAGAGCCTTACCGCCATGAAACACCCCTATTATTTTTGATGTGCAACGATATAGCGCTTTGTACCGTAAATCCAGCCGGTCGCGCTTGTTGGGGTTAAAAGCCATCAGGATCCGGGCACAGTCCCCAGAATGACAGAAGCCTCTCTCAAGTCGGCCAGCAGACCTTCGCCGAACTTAAGCAGCGCTTCGGGTTCGGGGTGATTGATTTCCAGTCCCACTTGCTCCAGCGCCGCAGCGCCACTCCGGATGGTTTCATCCTGCAACAATTGCAATAAACGAAAGGTGATAGCGTTGATCTGCATAAACCTGACATCGTCGTCGAGATCGCGATACACCACCAGATAGCTAGGTGTGTCAGCGGGGACCTCGGGCTGAAACTCCGGGCCAATAAGGTGCACCGGATATTGATAGACCAGAGGCCAGGCAAGCGGGGAGATCAACGGCCGCTGCTTCAGCAAATCGCCATCGACCGACAGGGCAATATCACTCAAATCTTCCGGGGCAATATCCAGCGCCAGCTCAACCCATTCGTAGTGGGCAAGCTCCACTAGAAATGCGGGGTCACCCTCTGTTTGACCACGCTCTACTTGTAGGTAGGCGAGAAACTCTTCGGAAATCTCTGAAAAATAAGGGCTTGCGCATAAATGTGATGCAACAAAGTCCCGGACCAGGGCATGCCAATCTTTCTCGGTGTACAAGGAATGTAAAACCGGAAAGCCCGTGGCGAGAAAACTCTCTATGTTGTTGTAGATCAAATCACGATAAATATCGAGACGGCGCTGCTCAACACCAGCAGGGCCCGCGTGCAGGCCGGGCCTGCGCAGAAAAGCCGTAAGTTCGCGCTGAACCGTCTGGAAGTGTGTCACCGACCGGGCACCGTATCACGCAGGCGACTGCTATTTGGCGCCCGGCGGAGCTGACTATGCTTGCGCTGCGTGTGCCTGACGAGTTCAACCTCGGCCAGCAGCTCGTCCATCGGAGGGAAATTGAAATCCCGTTCAACCAGCGTTGGCAGCACACCGGTCCGCTCGTAAGCTGCATTCAGCAAATTCCAAACCGGGTCGATTATCGCAGCGCCATGGGTATCAATCCTGAGATCCTCAGCCTCAACATAGTGACCCGCTATATGGATATAGCAGGCGCGATCGAGTTCAAGCTGGTCAAGAAATTCGATGGGGTTGTAGCCATGATTGATACTGTTTACGTGGATGTTATTCACATCGAGCAGTAATCGACAATCGGCTTTGGCCAGCACCGCATTGATAAATTCCGCCTCACTCATTTCCTGTGCGGGGGCCGCATAGTAGGAAGCGTTTTCCAGAGCGATTTGCCTGCCAAGCATGTCCTGCACACGCATAACACGTTCGGCGACATGGTTGATGGCATCTTGTGTAAAGGGGATCGGCAACAAATCATAGAGATGTCCCTCATCACCGCAGTAGGTCAGATGCTCGGTATACAAAGGGCACTGGTACTTATCCATGAACTCCCCGATCGAATTGATCAGCTCAAGATCCAGTGGCGCAAAACCACCGATGTTCAGGGATAAGCCATGCAAATAGATGGGGTAACGGTCGGCAAAGAATTCAAACTCTTTCTTTAGGCGACCGCCAAGGTGCATCCAATTTTCTGGCGCGACCTCTAAGAAGTCGATTGATCCGGATTTTAAGGGCTTGAGCGCGCCCGAAATGGCGCGCCGCAAACCCAGTCCAGCCTTTACTTCAAACATCGATCTTATTTGGCGCCGCCACACTTACCTTCGCCGCACTTACCTTCGCCGCACTTACCTTCAGCGGTGGCTTTCTTACCTTCACCGCACTTGCCTTCGCCGCACTTCCCTTCGGCCTTGGCTTTCTTACCTTCACCACATTTACCTTCGCCGCACTTCCCTTCGGCTTTGGCTTTCATACCTTCACCGCATTTGCCTTCACCGCACTTACCTTCGGCCTTGGCTTTTTTGCCTTCGCCGCACTTACCTTCGCCGCACTTACCTTCGCCGCACTTGCCCTCAGCATCCTTACCGTAAGAGGCAAGATCGTAGCCTGAACTCAGGTGGCTCGCGGCAAAGGGGTTCGTGTCTGCTGAAGCCACAGAGGCCCCGGTCGTTGCCATAAAGGCAGCGCTAAGGGCCAGTGCCAGTGGTTTTTTACTCATCTTAGCCATTTTCAGTATTCTCCTGGAAGATCAAAATGTGACAGCGGTATACAGTCATGATACCGCTTTCATATACGCGGTGTTGCAGCCATTGGATGACGGTAGTGCCAAAATGTTACAAAGCGCTTCAAACAAATTGACCGAGCATCTGACGCTGTTCAGTATAGGACAACGCAGTTTTGAACCAGTTCACAGTTCAGGTCAAGTACGAATTTCCCTAATTAGACTCTGGGCGTATCTGCAGCCAATATTTCCTGCCACAGGCGCTTCAGTCGTTTTTCCGACACGGGCACTGCCGTGCCCAAGGTCTGGGCAAATACAGACACCCGGTACTCTTCCAGCATCCAGCGATAGTCGGCAATGCTTGCTGCGGCATCAGTATCCGCAACTTGTTCGGGCTTTATACGCTGCCACAGTGGCGAGGTCAGGGATTGCAGGGTGATGGTTTGCTGGCGTTCCCGCTGAAACTGCCCTTCCAGTTTGTCGAGACGCTGTTCAATTGCCTGCAGGTATCGGGGGTAGTGCTGCAGGCGCTCCAGATCCAATGTTTGAATAAAATCTTTAAATAAAAGCGCATCGAGCTGCTGCCGCACATCAGACACTGTATCAATCCAATGCAACTGCTTCAGCGCCTTCAGGCTGCGCTTTACCCGAGCTACTCGAGCAAGAATATCTTCCGCAAGCGCTTCGTACTGCTGCAGACAATCGAGCAAGTGTGGATGCCCGGCCTCCAGTATTGCCTCGTAAGCCTCGCTTGTGCGTGGTAAGGCGCGCCGGTGGAGATAGGCGCGGTCCAGGGCTGCCGCGACAATCGACTCCAGCCAGTCCTTGCGCTGTTGCTTCAGAGCGGCCAGCTGCAGTTGTACCACATTGGATTTCAACAAACGCTCGCAATGCGGCTTCAGCATGGCCTGCTGTCGCAAGTTAATCAGCCGCAGCACCGCGCGCCGACTTTCCCATTCTGCTAATTGAGCGCTATCGAGCAAGACCAGCTCAACCTTATCGCCTTTGTCGACCAATGCCGGGTAGGCTTGTACCTCAGCATCGCCACGACGAATGACTTGCGTTGTCGGCAATTCCTCCAGCGCCCAACTGGACATCTGCTGCACGGGATAGCTGGCACCTCCCTCTTCCTGCAAACTGGCTCTCGCGGCGTCGGCAAAACGCGCCTTTAGTTTCCCCAAATGGCGGCCCTCTCCCAGCAATTTACCCTGCTCGTCGAGCACCCTGATATTCATGCGGTAGAAATCATCCAGGGATTGCGCACTCCACAATTCCGCGGGAACCACAACTCCACTTTGGCGACGCAAGGCTTCAGCCAGTTCTACAACGAGTGATCTGTTGGCCGGGGAAATCATGGCCAGAGCCTCGCCCACTACCGCCGGAATGGGCATAAATTTCTTGCGCCATTGTTTGGGCAGAGCCTTCACGAGGGCGACACATTTTTCCGCGAGTAAGCCGGGCACCAGCCACTCGGGCAAGTAATCAGGCACCCGGTTGAGCAGTGCCAAGGGTACTTCCAGCGTCACACCATCGGAAGAGTGCCCCGGCTCAAAGCGATAACTCAGAGGCAGCCGCAAATCTTCCCACTCCAACCGGTCTGGGAATTGGGCGCCCGTATCAGAACCGGTCGACGCGGCCAAAACATCAATCCGACTCAACTTTAAGCGCTCGGCCTCGCTGCTACTCGCCTGCTTTAGCCAGCTTTCAAGATGACGACTACTAACAATGCCCTCGGGAATTCGTTCATCGTAAAACTCATAGAGCACATCATCACTGACCAACAGGTCGCGACGCCGAACCTTACTTTCGAGCTCCAGCACTTCGGCAATCATCTGTTTATTGTGGTGAAAGAAAGCTGCCGTACCACGGTATCGTCCCTCCACCAAGGCACTGCGAATGAGTATTTCGCGGGAAACAACGGGATCAATCGGGCCGTAGTTAACCCGCTTTCGGTCCTGAATGATCAGGCCGTAAAGCCGCGTTTCCTGAAAGGCCGAGACTCGGCCCGCGCGCTGTTGCCAATGAGGCTCGTAAAACTGATATTTGAGGATGCTATCGTTAATACCCAACAACCAGTCCGGCTCAATACGCGCCACGCAACGCGCGTAGAGCTGCGTCGTCTCGACCATTTCTGCAGCCACCAGCCACGCTGGCGATTTTTTAAATAGGGCCGAACCCGGAAATATACGCAACTTGCGATTCCGCGTTCCCTGATACCAGTTATCTTCGTCTTTTTGCGCAACCTGACTGAGAAACCCCGACAGTATGGCCCGATGAACCGGCTCATAGTCTGCTGCTGTCTTATTGACTGACCATTTATTCTGCTTGCACACCAGCTTCAACTGCCAATGCAACTCCCGCCACTCCTGTACGCGCATCACGGACAGGAATTCGCGTTGGCACAATTTGCGGAACTGACTGTTAGAGAGTTCCTGACGCTGCTCTTCGAGGTAGTTCCACAGGCTAACAAAGCCCAGAAAATCCGACTCCTTATGATAGAATCTGCGATGCTTTTCATCCGCTGCCTGCTGCTTTTCGGCAGGTCGCTCGCGCGGATCCTGAATGCTCAGGGCACTGACTATAATCAGCGCCTCATTAAGGCAGCCCAACTCATTCGCGGCCTGTAATACGCGCGCCATACGCGGGTCAGTCGGCATGCGCACAAGCGTTCGTCCCAGACCCGTAAGCCCGCGCTTGTGTACCGCACCCAGCTCCGTAAGGAGCTTATAACCGTCGTTGATAAACCGGCTATCCGGAGGATCGATAAAGGGAAACTCGTCGATATTACCTAGCCGTAAATTCAGCATCTGCAGGATGACCGAAGCAAGATTGGTGCGCTGAATTTCCGGTTCGGTGAAGTCCGGACGAGCGTCGAAATCAGCTTCGGAGTAGAGTCGGACGCAGACCCCGGGCGCAATGCGCCCGCAGCGACCGGCGCGCTGATTGGCGCTAGCCTTCGATACTGGCTCAATCGGCAGGCGCTGCACTTTACTGCGATAACTGTAGCGACTAATCCGGGCAGTGCCGGTATCGATAACGTAGTAAATGCCGGGCACCGTCAGCGAGGTTTCGGCGACATTGGTAGACAAAATAACCCGCCAACCACGGCGGGAGCTCTCATCAAATATTCTTTGCTGCTCAGCGCCACTCAATCTGGAGTAAAGCGGCAAAACCTCAAGCCCCTTCAACTCGGACTTGCGAAGTTTGAGCGCCGCTGCGCGAATCTCACGCTCACCGCTGAGAAAAACCAGCACATCGCCATTACGGCGACCGCCGGACTCGTGTAACTCCCACAAGGCCTGCTCTATAGCTTCAGCTTGGTCACCTTCGGCGCTCAATTCCTCCTCGGGTCGATAACGAATCTCAACCGGATAACTACGCCCCACCACCTCCAGCACAGGCGCACCGGAGAAATGTTGGGAAAATCGCTCTACATCAATGGTTGCCGAAGTAATAATCACTTTGAGATCGAGACGCTTGGGCAGCAATATTTTTAAGTAACCCAGCAAGAAATCGATGTTGAGACTGCGTTCGTGGGCCTCATCAATGATCAGTGTGTCGTAACGACTCAGCAGCGGGTCCGACTGAATCTCGGCCAGCAAAATACCGTCTGTCATCAGCTTGATAAAACTGTGTTCGGAAACCTGATCCTGAAACCTGACCTGAAAGCCAACCGCATCGCCTAGGGAGGAATTCAACTCACTGGCAATGCGTTGTGCAACCGTGCGCGCAGCCAGCCGCCTTGGCTGGGTATGACCAATCAGGCCGCTGACACCCCGCCCCGATTCCAGACAGAGCTTGGGCAGCTGGGTGGTTTTACCGGAACCGGTTTCACCGGCCACGATAATGAGCTGGTGATTGAGAAAGGCTTCCTTAAGACGGGGGACTTCCCGAGCGACCGGCAGATCCGGGTAGCGGATAGCAGGTAATTTATCGCGCCGCTCGCAAACACGCTGGCGCGAGCGCGCGAGCACCTCGTCAAAACGCGCCTGCAGCTGATCGAGCGGCTTGCCACTGCGGGCGCGCTTGTTCAGGTCGCGCTGCATTCGCAGCAACTTGGGCCGGTCGGCCAGCCAACAATCCGCTAGCACGCTAATTTCTTCGCTGTGGTTCTGCATGGTCCGCCAATAAAAAACGCCCCGTAGGGCGTTTTAATTACTCTCTACTTACTCTCTACAACAGCAATTATTTTGCCGACTTTAACTCTTCATCACGCAGCTCGCGACGCAAAACCTTACCCACATTGGACTTGGGTAAATCATCGCGCTGTTCAATATGCTTGGGCATTTTGTAACCGGTCAGCTGCTCGCGCATATGCGCTTTCAGGGAATCAATATTGACCGGGCCACTTTTGCCCACAACGAAGATTTTGACAACCTCGCCGGACTTCTCATCCGGCACGCCGATGGCCGCACATTCGGCAACGTCGGGATGGCTGCACACGACATCTTCAATCTCGTTCGGGTACACATTAAAGCCCGAGACGAGAATCATATCTTTCATACGATCAACAATTTTCATATAGCCATCGGCTTGAACAATAGCAACATCGCCCGTATGCAGCCAGCCATCTTCGTCGATCATCTTTTTGGTTTCATCATCACGCTGCCAATAACCCAGCATAACCTGCGGTCCGCGAACACAGAGTTCACCACGCTCACCGATAGGCTGCTCCGTGCCATCATCACCGACAATTTTGACTTCCGTATTCGGAACCGGAATACCAATAGAGCCAAGCTGGTTGGCGCCGCCAGGGTTGGTGCTAACCACAGGTGAGGTTTCAGTGAGTCCGTATCCCTCATACACTTCACAACCGGTAATCTCTTTCCAGGTGCCGGCCGCTTTGGAGGTCAGTGCCATACCACCGGACATGGTCATTTTTAAGCTGGAAAAGTCTATATTTTTAAATTCCGGGTGGCTGTAAAGGCCAACAAAGAGGGTATTCAGGCCGCTCATGCCGCTGAATTTCCACTTTTTCATTTCAGCAATAAATGCGTCCATATCCCTCGGATTGGGAATCAACACCGTGTGGTTACCCTGCATCATGACAATAAAGGCCAGGGTAAACGAATAGATGTGATAGAGCGGCAAGGGACCAATAAAGGTTTGCTGCCCTTCGTCAAAGCCGTAGGTATCAAAAATGCTGCCGGCCTGCAAAATATTGGCCACCAAATTGCGGTGACTGATCATGGCGCCCTTTGACAAACCGGTGGTACCACCGGTGTATTGAAGCAAAGCGACGTCGTTTGGCGCCGGTTTAACGACTTTAAGGGTGAGCTTTCTGCCTTGTGCCAGAGCCTTGCGCAAAGGAATTGTATTGGGGATGTCATAGTCCGGAATCATCTTTTTGATATGACGCGCTGCAAAATTAATGATCCGCCCTTTCACCGGCGGGTGCAGGTCGGCTACCTCAGTCATGATAACGGTTTGAACAGAAGTCTCGGCCAGCACCTTTGCAGTCTCTTCGCCTACATTTGCCAGTAAAATTAAAGCCTTCACACCGGCGTCGTTTAGCTGATGCTTGATTTCTCGCGCGCTGTACAGAGGATTGGTGTTTACCACCACAAAACCCGCCCGCAATACGGCAAACAAGGCCACGGGGTACTGAATAATGTTCGGCATCTGAATCGCTACGCGATCACCGGGCTTGAGATCCGTTTTGTGCTGCAGGTAGGCACCGAGGGCCGCAGAAAGACGATCCAATTGGTCGTAGGTCAGGGTATGCCCAAGGCTGGTTACCGCGTCGCGACTGCGAAAGCTCTCAATACAGAAATCGAACAATTCGATCAGATTGCGAAACTGATCCGGGTTGATGATCTCAGGCACGCCAGCGCGTGCGCGCGCAGCCGATACTGCTTCGGCAACAGATTTGGATTGGTCAGACACTTGCCTTCCTCGATCTTGGGTTACGGGCCAGCTGCATAAACACTGCCAGCACAGGGAGTTATTATGAAAAACATCGTGAAACTAACTGTCTTTATTGCACCTGTCAACGCAAGCTATATCGGCTAAAATACCGATAACCAATATTCATTGCATTAATAGGAAGCACCGTGACGCACCTAGAAAACAGGACATTCGACGAAATCCAAATTGGCGACAGTGTTCAAAGCCAAAAGACACTCACTGAACGCGACATTCTACTCTTTGCCGAGGTCTCTGGCGACGTTAACCCCGTGCATCTAGACGCCGAATACGCCGCTGGCACACTATTCAGGCAGCGCATTGCCCATGGCATGTGGACTGGTGCCCAGATATCGGCCCTACTGGGTGTCAAGATGCCGGGGCCGGGCACCATCTACCTCAGCCAGAACCTGTCGTTCAAAGCGCCCGTCTGTCTCGGCGACACCATTACCTTCGAACTGACAGTCAGCGAGAAACGCGAAGCGAAGAAGATCGTACAATTCGAGTGCAAAGCTAGCAATCAGCACGGTAAGACGGTAGCAAGCGGCGAAGCTCAAGTTATTGCTCCAATTGAAAAAACGAGCTTGCCGAGACCCGCCTTACCCAAGATTACTATCGCTTAAGAATTGCCTAACATTTTTGACCCGCGGACGGATTTCTGTAATAGTGATCACCAAAATTAGCAGTCTATCCAAGGCGACAGGCAATCTCTAAAACTAAAAATATAAATTACATAAGCCATTGGTTTTATTGCGCTTTAGGGTACTTAGAGTCCGTAGACAATCTATGAAATCCAATTACATTACACGCATTGGCAGCCTTGGGCTGCTATTGATCAGCCTGTATGGCAGTGCCGCTCTGGCTCAAAACGCTGCACAGACGATCGAACGGCTTGAGGCAAAACAACAGCAACTTCGCGCCAGTGAAGAGGCTTTGAGAGCGAAGTCACAGGCAATTTCCTCCGCAATGGCCACGACTGAACAGTCCGACGGCCCGGGGAAAGACGCCTATGACGAGGCGGTAGCGACCTTTGAGGAAGCTAGCGAGCAATACGAAAAAGACCCCAGCCCCACCAATAAAAGTCGCGTCCGCAACGCAGAGTTCAAACTGCATCTCGCCGAACGGAAGTACCGTTCCGGCAACTCCGAAATGCAAAAGCTCGAAGAACAACAAGATGCAGTTGAAAGCCAGTTAATCGCCGTTCGCCGGGAACTCGATGAGATTAAGGAGCAAATCCCTCAATTGCGCCGACGTGTGGCGGAACAGCGCGAACGTGAAAAAGCGGCCCAGGCCGCTGCCAAAGCGCGAGAAAATAGCGCTCAGGCTGCTGCGCCGGCGGCACCGGCTGCCACGCCAAGGGAAGAGACGACACCGGCTAGCAATGCAGTGCAAAACAATGCGCAAGCGCAAAGTGCCCCTGCTAACCGTGAGCGAGCCGAAGCGCCCGCAGCAAAACAGGATACTACGCCGCCACTCGCTGCCAACGCGCAGCCGATAGAGTTGGATCGCGATTTTACCTTGTTGACGACCAAGGCACAGGTACTCACTGAGCTGGCCAACTTACAACTACGCATT
>JBFJTG010000026.1:0-32743 GCA_041625575.1 Litorivivens sp. | reverse complement strand
TTATCTGTTAGCAGGGTCACGTCGATGCCGGCACAGTTCAGCTCCCAGCTGGTTAGTCGGGAGCCTTGCAGTAGTGGTCGGGTTTCATTGGCAAATACGCGGAATTGTCGCCCTGCTTGATGCGCCAGATACATCGGAGCGGTCGCGGTACCGATACCACCCGTTGCCAGTGAACCGGCATTGCAATGGGTCATTATGCCGGTCCCGTCTTTAATCAGCGCCAGGCCCTGCTCGCCAATGGCCTGACACAGGGCTTGATCCTGGGCGTGGATGGCCTGGGCTTCCTTCACCAAAAGTGCGTAGAGTTCCCCGGTGTTATCGCCGGCATAGGCGCGGCCTTTTGCGAGCATTCTGTTCAGCGCCCATTTCAAATTAACGGCGGTTGGCCTGGAGCTGTTGATAAAGTCGGCTTGGGGCTGTAATTGTGCGCGGAAATCTGCAATAGCAGCGTCGCGCCATTGGCGCATTACTATACAAAAACCGTAGGCCGCCGCTATGCCAATGGCCGGTGCGCCGCGCACCTTCAGCTGATGAATACTATCAAAAAGTTGTTGTGCGTCGGTTTGCTGCTCGTAGTTTACGCTGTGGGGCAGGCGAGTCTGGTCTAGCAACCAAAGCTCGCCGTCTTCCCAGCGAATGCTCGCCGGGGCTTTAGAAGGGCATGCCATTAACGTGTTGGCAGCACAGCTTTGAGTTTGCTGTGCATCGCGAGAATGGCTTTTTCGGTATCTTCCCAGCCAATGCAGCCGTCGGTTACGGATACGCCGTACTGAAGTTCTTCCAGATTGGCAGGTATTTTTTGGGCGCCGGCATTGATATGGCTTTCAACCATCAATCCGACTATCGATTTGTTGCCTTCCAGAATCTGGTTGGTCACATTTTCCATAACCAGTGGCTGCAATTCCGGTTGCTTGTTGGAATTGGCGTGGCTGCAATCGACCATGATATTGGGCACAAGTTTGTGCTTGGCCAGCTCGTCTTCTGACAGTTTGATATGCACGGAATCATAGTTCGGGCCGGAGCTGCCACCGCGTAAGACCACGTGGGCGTAAGGATTACCTCGGGTATGAATGACCGAGACCTGTCCTTCATTGTTAATGCCGAGAAAACGGTGGGGCTTGGAAGCTGACTGCATCGCGTTGATTGCCACCTCGAGGCCTCCATCGGTGCCGTTTTTAAAGCCGACGGCGGATGAGAGGCCGCTGGCCATTTCGCGGTGGGTCTGGGATTCTGTCGTGCGTGCCCCGATAGCAGACCAGGCAATACAATCCTGCAGGTACTGCGGGGATATCGGGTCTAGTGCTTCGGTGGAGGTAGGCAGGCCCAACTCGCTGATATCAATCAGTAGCTTGCGGCCAATATGCAGCCCTTCCTGTATTTTAAAGGTGTCATTCAGGTAGGGGTCATTGATTAGGCCTTTCCAGCCAACGGTAGTGCGCGGCTTTTCGAAGTAGACCCGCATAACCACGTGAATGGAATCTTTTACCTTCTCTGCCAGTAACTTCAGGCGTCTGGCATAGTCCATGGCCGCATCAACATCGTGAATTGAGCAGGGGCCAACGACAATAAAAAGGCGATGATCCTTGCGATCCAGAATATTGCGGATAACCTGTCGCGACTGGCTGACCGTTTCGGCAGCCGCCTGAGACAGAGGTAATTCGCTTTTCAGTTGCTCAGGAGTGATAAGAACTTCCTGGGCAGCAACGTTTACGTTTTCAAGTACTTCAGTATTCATTTAAGATTCCCGCGACAAGCCGGGTAGACTTTCGGTTGAGTTGTTTAAAATGGCGCAAAGCTGCGCATTCTAACGTAAAAGAGACGCTATGGGGTATGTCATGAACCGTCAGATTGCTGCATTAACGCTATTTTTATCGCCCTTGGGCCTGCTGGCCGAGAGCGAGGGCGCTCTTGAAGCCGCCGCTAGCTCGAATGAGGAGCCACTGCCGCTTGTTAAGCTCAGTCCGCGCGTACGGGAACAGGATCGCGGCCGCAGTTATTACCAGTCGATAGAATGCACCCAACTCGGGCAGGCAGACGCTCACAGCAGCCTTGAAAAGCAGTGGCTCGAGGAACGCAAAGCTGTGTGTCTTGAACGTTATCGGGCCTTTTCGCCGCGGTCATATCAGCGATGAAGCGACAAGGCCCCAAATTTTTCAAACCCGCTAAGGTGGCACCTAAACTCTGGCGTGACACGCTCGAGATCGTCGATCTAAGCGATGATGGCCGCGGTATTGCCAGAAGAGCCGGTAAAGCGGTTTTCGTTCGCGGAGCACTCGCCGGTGAACGCGTTGTGGCGAGATGCGAAAAGGTGAGTAGTCGTTACGATGAAGCCATCGTCGTTAGCGTCGAGAAAGCTGCGGCCGAGCGTGTTCACGCTCGCTGTTCCCACTATGACCATTGTGGTGGATGTCAGTTACAGCACCTGAGTGAGGAGGCCCAGCGCGAGCATAAGACACAACGCTTTGCGGCCATGCTTGCACGTTTGGGCAGCGATACCTCTGTTATTCAGCCAGCCCTAATCGGGAATAGCTGGCACTACCGACACCGTATACGACTGCATTTTGCGGTAAGCAAAGGGGGGCTTGAAGTGGGTTTTCGAGCCGCCCAAAGCCATCGTATTACCGAGGTTCCCGAGTGTCAGGTTTTGCGACCGGCCCTGACCGTTAGCTTGCTAAATCTCTATAAGCACAAGGCGGCCTTAACGAAGCTTCGCTCCGGCATGCTGATGCTCGCAGAGTCGGACAGCGGGCAGGTGAGCGCGCATGTGGTTCTGGATCGTCTGCCAACGCAGACTGTAATCAAGGGTTTTTTATCCGAGTTTTGTATTCCCGTGACCGGTATTTCAGCAAAGGGAGAAAAACTCTGGGCCTCGGACGAGCCTATAACAAATTTATATCCGGGGCAGGCCTGGCACTTTCTGCCTGAAGATTTTAGTCAGGTTAATCCGGAAATAAACACTGCAATTGTTGAGCAGGTAAGTAGCTGGCTAGATCTTGAGCCCGGGGATACTGTGCTCGATGCATTTTCCGGGCTGGGAAATTTTTCCCTGGCCTTGGCTGCCTCAGGAGCGGCCATACACGGAGTTGAGCTGGATCCGGCTATGGTGGCGCGCGCCCAAGAAAGCGCGCGGGCTTGGCCACAACTGAACTTCGTTCAGGGCGATCTCTTTAGTACGTCTTACGGCCTCCCTAAAAATATTACAAAGCTGGTGCTCGACCCGCCTCGGGCAGGTGCCGCAGCACTGTGCCGAAGCCTCGCCGAGAGCCGGGTGGAGCGTATTGTCTACGTCAGTTGCGATCCGTCGACCTTGGAGCGCGATGCCAACATCCTGCTCGCAGGTGGATATCAACTACGTGAGGCGCGTTGGGCCGATATGTTTCCGCAGAGCTTTCATATGGAGTCTCTTTGTTTGTTTGAACGTATTCCGGTTTAATGATTTAGTCCGGAAGTGATTGTGCTTGCGGGCGCCAGCGCCGTACCCCTCCCAAACGGCGTACAATCGGTAGATATAAAAACAACTTTAGGTGTTAAGAAGCATGGCCCCAGTCTCCTCGTTCACACGCTCGATGTTAGCTTTGTGTTTGCTTGTACCGGCCTTACTTATGACGGCTTGTCATAGCGACTCCAGCTCCTCCGGTTCGGCCGTGCCCCCAAATTCCGATGCGTCAGACACGGCTGGGGGATCAGACAATGCCGAGCCCTTAGGCACTGTTCCCAGCGGAGCCCCGGCAGCCGCCTATGGAAACGAAGTGAAATTGCCTAGTAATCCGGCCTGGATATTTAGCGAAGGTTCGCCCCGAACGTCGGGTACCGGGCGCTATGCCTATGGGGCGTATTACTGGACGGATTTCCTCTACGACGCCTCGGGCGCGAAAGGTGGCAATGTTCCCCTCTATCGTGTCGGAACTCCCAGCGGGGGCAGTTTTCATTATCCCGAGGACAATATGGCCGGCAATGGCGCCGATATATTTCGGGTCGGTATTGGTCTTGCGGATGGCAGCAGCTACTGGCGGGTCGACTGGCAGACTTTAGTCGATACCTCGGTACCCATAGCGGCCTTTGCGATTGATTATAAAGACGGTGGTAGCGACACCTGGCCCGGTGTTGCCGGCTTGCGCAGCCCCGGCATCGATGCGGTTATATTACTTTCAAGCAAAGGTGTACTGGTTGATTTCAATGACGGCAATGGCCCTCAATCCTACGGTGAGATCAATCATGATCTGCCGTCGCAGTCTTTCGTTGCCAAACTACCGTCGGCTTTGTTCGGCATTACGGAGCGATCGAAGTGGACTGTTTATCTGGCGTCTGGCATCCATGACGGTAATGGCGGTTTTCTAAACGACAATGCCGGATTTCGAAAGCTGCCGACCCAACCACCCGTGTTTAATATGGCCTTTCGCGATTACAGTGATGAGCCGGCGCTCAATAATTTCTGGTTTGATGACAGCCAGTCGATAGCCTTGAATAGCGGCGACGTGAGCGCCTTTGCGCTGACTTTGGAATGGGGCAGGATGGGCGAAACCGAAGCCGAGCCAATGCTAAGCGGATATAGCAACCGTTGGTATGTATCTTCGCTTGCAGGTGCTCAGCTAGGGGACGGCAGTTTTCCGGCCGGCGTCAATCGCGGAGAAAACCCGACAAACAACCCGCAATATTTTGATCGGGTTCAGCCTTACGGCATCTACGTGCCGAAAAATTATAAGGCGAACGCGGCTGAGCCCACCCTGTTTACCTGGTTGCTGCATAGCCTGACCCAGAATCACAACCAATACAGCGCAACGGTACCCAATTTTCTTGATGGTGCCTGCGAGCGATTGCGTCAGTCTATCTGTGCGACCACCTTGGGGCGCGGCGGTGCCGGCTCCTACAGAGCGGGGGCAGAGGTGGATTTTTGGGAAGTATGGCGCGATATAGCACGCCACTTCACGATCGACAGTGAGCGAACCATCAGTTCGGGTTACTCGATGGGTGCGATTGGCACGATCAATCTGATGATCAAATACCCTGAAGTCTTTGCAGGTGGCATAATCCTTGCGGGCAGCAACAGTACGCTGCCGCTGATCGAAAATCTGAAATGGAACGGTTACTACCAGGCACACGGCACATTTGATGAACTGGTGCCATTTCCTAATGCGCGGGCAACCGTGGATGCGGTAAAAAATAACGGTTATCGCTATACCTTCGATCACTACTTTGCCGAAGACCACATAGTCTGGACGCTAAAAGACGAAGCGTATTCTGCCTTCGAAGAAGCCGCCAAATGGATGGTGACCTGGCTAGATGAAACGGGTGCGCGCAAAAGAAATCCCGGCAATTTTGTTTATCGCTGGAATCCAAATGAAATAGACAAGAAGCTCGGTATAGGCCCTCGCGGTGCCTGGTGGCTGGATAATATTGCTGCGGTGGATGGTGTAAGCGATGCGCGGATCGAATTGAATTCCGGCGGTATCGCAGAGGCAAATTACACAGTAGAGCAGCTGTCTCAAGCTTTTGTAGCGCCAAACCAAAACACCTTAAGTCCGGCCATTCGAGAAGAGCAACGCTGGAAATTCGGTGAGTTTAATGCACTTACCGGACTGCTAAGGGTTAAATTGTTAAACGTATCAGCTTTGCGCCTGGATTTGTCCCGCGCGGGAATTGCTGCACGTAGCGATAAGCGCATGGAAGTTTCGAGCAGTCACTCTGTTAGTTTGACCTTAAGGGGTTTGGCAAATGGCACGATTGTGCGCGCGGGGGCTGTGAGCAGTGCGGTTGAAAACGGCAGTGCTGTGATAGCACTGCCCGCGGGTGACGGGCAGGCGCTGTCGTTTAATTAGCCTACTGGCAGTTTGCGATAATGTCGTCGGCGTAGCGTTTTACACCGTCGATTTTCTTTTCGAGGTCTTCGGTCTCGCCGTGGTAGAAGGCCCAGGGCATGGTCAGAATGTGGGAGATGCCTGCATCCTCCAGCTTTTTGTAACCGTCTACCGTAAAGGCGTCCGAGGGTGTTGCCATTACACTGAAGGGTAAGTGATCGCGGCCGTATTCTTTGCGATATTGTTTGACCTTCTCAACGCAGGCAATAATTTCATCCGAGGTCTGCAAATCGGTGACCCAGCCGTCTCCTAAACGTGCGGCACGTTTCATCGCCGCGTCACTGATGCCGCCAACCCAGATGGGAATATGGGCGGTTGGAGCGGGGTTCATTTCTAGCTTACTGAATTGATAATGCTTGCCTTGATACTCGACCATCTCGCCGGACCAGAGCAGGCGCATGACCTCAACCATTTCATCGGCACGCTTGCCGCGGGTATGAAAATCCTGCTGCATTAATTCAAATTCGTCTTTTGACCAGCCCACACCGATAGCGGGGATAATGCGGTTATTTGAAATAATCGCCGCAGTGCTGATTGCCTTGGCCACCAGAAAGGGGTTGCGCATGGGCAGCACAAAAATATTATTCGTGAATTTGAGACGCGTGGTAATTGTCGCGAGCGCACCGGCCATGACAAAGGGATCGGGCCAGTCGGTATAAGCTTCCCAGCGACGTTTGCCATCGTCGGTGTAAGGGTAGGGCATGTCTATCGATTCAGGATGAACCACATGATCGGAAAACGACATGGCCTCCCAGCCACAGTCGTCAGCTACCGGAGCCAGCTTGGTAAGATGGGCAACCGTGCTGAAGGATGTGGAAAGCACAAATTTCATAAAAAACCCTCAAAAACCGTGTTTAGTTCTTATATGAGCCAATAAGCCCTCGGCTGCCTTTTCCAGAGCACTAATTACACCGTCAAAGGCCTTTGCCTCTTCGTAGTAGGGGTCGGGAATTTGGGCATTGCCGCCGTGTTTGCAGTAATTCATAAAGAGTTCGATTTCGCCCGAATAATCTTTGGGTGCCCAGGCTTTCACGCTGGTCAAATTGATGCGGTCCATGGCAATGATGTAATCAAACTCCTGGTAGTCCTCGTCGCATATCTGCCGTGCTATCTGTGTGCTGATGTCATAGCCCGCACGAAGTGAGGCAGCCTGGGAGCGAGCATCGGGTGCTTTGCCCAAATTGAAGGCGGCTGTTCCACAGGAGTCCACCCGGATCCTGTCTTGCAATCCTGCCTCGAGTATTCGCTTTTCGAGAATGCCTTGAGCCGCCGGAGAACGGCAGATATTTCCAAGGCAAACGAACAGCACGCTAAGCGGCATAGTGACTCCAAGTTCAGGCGGGTCAGATTAAGGGGGAAGGCGCGCCGGCACATCACCCGAATGTAGGGGTTGGACTTCCCGGGTTTTAGTTCAGGAGTAAACTGCGCAGGGTTTCACGCTCGCTGCTGCCTAGGCCAAGACCAGTTGTGAGATAGTTGTCCAGGCTCCCGTAGTGTTCGTCGATGACGGCGAAGGCTTCTTCCAGATAACGCGCGTCTACTGCGAATAGCGCTCGCACGGCCTCTGTATTGGCCCGGAACAGGCTGCCAACCTTGATTAACATCACCATTTTGTCGATATGTTCAGCGGTGTAGGTATTCGTAGCAAGGTAATCTTGCATGACAGTATCCCTGGGGACACCCACCGCGCTCAATACGAGCGCCGCTGCAAGTCCGGTGCGATCTTTACCTGCTGTGCAATGAAATACGGTGGGGTAATTGTCCGCCACCAGTAGCTCTTGCATATATTCGCGGTAAACCGGCGTAAAGTCTTCGACCATTTGCCGGTTGGCATTGATCAGTAATTGTCCCATTTCTTCTGCGCTAGCGTCGCTGGCGACGATTCGATCTTTAAGTTGAGCGACTGCGGCGCCTTCGATGGGCATAGGCTTATTGACGATGGCAATCGAGGAGTCAGGCGCGATTCTGTTTGGCTGTTCCTCGCGCTCTGATATAGAACGGAAATCGACGATTCGGCGAATATTTAAACGCTCGAGATATTGTTCGTCTGCATCGCTGAGATCAGACAAGTTGTCGGATCGAAAAAGCATGCCCCAGCGCAGTTGCTTCCCGTCTACGGTGGCATATCCGCCTATGTCCCGAAAATTATGCGCACCATCAAAAGGAAGCTTTCTGCCGGCATTATCTTTTTCTGTAGCGAATTGAGCGGGTAGGGGGCGGCTATCCAGAGGAGTGCTCCGGGTACAAGCGCTAAGGCTGACAGCAAGCACTGCCAGTGCCACGATAGTGAAATGAGCTCGGCGAGAAGATTGATCGGGCATGGTTGATCTCTTAATTTGAAACGGATGGCAAAGGCTTGTGGACGAATACTCGCGCAGAGCAGCGAGTGCCTCAAAATGTATTTTAGTAGGTTTTGTCAGATACCGGCATTACAGGCAAATTACGCGGACTTGAGCTAGGGATCCTGACGACTAGTCTGCTTCTTGCGGCTGATGCGGTATTCGCCGGGTGTCATCCCTGTCCATTTTTTAAACGAACGGTGAAAAGCACTGGGCTCGTCAAAACCGAGAAGCGCGGAAACTGCGTTGATTTTAAGTTCAGGTTGATTCAACCAGCGAATCGCGTGCTCCTTGCGTAAATTATCCTTAAATTCCTGGTAGGTGGTGTCGTAGTCCTTGAGTCGCCTGCGCAAGGTGCGAACTGACATATTCAGTAGCTCAGCCATGGCAACAACACTTGGAAAATCGCGACTCAGATCGTTGCCGACGATGCGTTTCATCTGTGCTAATAGCGAGGTGTCTTCGTCGTCGGTGGAAACAAGCAGGTAGTAAGGCGCGTTGCGCAGAAACTCGCGGAGCGACTCTTCTGTGTGCACCAGCGGACAATCCAGATAATGCTCCGGCATGACAAAAGCGTTTTCGAGCTGATCATAATAAATGTCACAGCCCAGAATTTGCTCAAAATAGCTGGAGTCGTCCGGTTCTGCACCCATCAAGCGAACTTCATAGAGCTGGATGTGGCGGCCAATCAACCAGCCACAGAAGCGTCGCCATATCGCCATAGTGTGCACGACGGTATCATTATCATGCTTTGGTTCATCATCGAGCATGTACGTAGTGCTGAAAGTGTAGGTCGCGCGGCCGTTACCTGTGCGTTTGATCGGTCTTGGATTTACGGCAGATAAGCCGGCAATGTTGCGGCAAAAGGCCATGAATTCTGCCGCACGCTTGAGCGCATTTTCCAGCGTTGTGCTGTGAATAATGCACATG
The DNA here is from genome assembly GCA_041625575.1 of Litorivivens sp. Lineage (GTDB taxonomy): Bacteria > Pseudomonadota > Gammaproteobacteria > Pseudomonadales > Spongiibacteraceae > Litorivivens. The sequence goes on along the minus strand of JBFJTG010000026.1, from coordinate 23,619 downwards.
CACATCATGCGGAAAGTCCCGGCGGGAATTGGTCGCTGTAAATTCAAGCCAAAGGATTCATCCTGCAACAGCCACATAACACGGCTGTAGATGAGCGTGTAGTAGCGCGCTTCCAACAAGCTATCAGGGTCGGCCAGAGGATCCAGGGGGTTGAGCGGCAGATTCAGCGAGCTGAGCAGGGTCGATGGGTCATAACCCTGAGCTTCGGCAACTCGCAACATGCTGCGCGCATACTTGAGCGGAACAAAATCATTGCGATGTGCTGCAGGCTTCAATGGCATCGTTGATAACTTTAGTTATAACTTCAGGAGGTGGAAACGCGTCAAGATTAACATTTAAGGCCACCCTCGTGCTATGGGCTGGCATGAAAGCCTTGCTCGGGAAAATGACAGGCAGCCAGGCGTGGTGTCGAATCTTTGGACACCGGGACAAGCTCGGGTTCGCTCTCACGACAAAGAGGCTGCGCTTTTGGGCAGCGCGGAGCGAAGGCGCAGGCCGTTTCACTGCGTCCGCATTGAGTTTCTACTTCGCCCCGGGCTACGTCCGCATTCATCCAGTCGTGACCGATACGGGGAACCGAATTTAACAGCGCGCGAGTGTAAGGGTGGGCCGGCGCATCGCACAGTGCACGCGCATCTCCCTGTTCCACTAGCTTGCCTTTGTACATCACGGCTATGCGGTCGGAAATATGGCGTACGACAGACAGATCATGGGATATAAAGAGCATGGCCAGCCCCATTTTCTGCTGAATTTCCAGCAGCAGATTAATGATCTGTGCCTGCACGGATACGTCGAGTGAAGATACGGCCTCGTCGCAAATGAGCAATTCCGGGTCAAGGGCGATAGCGCGGGCAATACCGATACGTTGGCGCTGGCCACCCGAAAATTCGTGAGGGTATTTGTTTAAAGCCTCGTGGTTAAGTCCGACCAGATCGAGCAAGGCCTCTATTTTCTGTCGGCGTGCCGGGCGATCGCCTTGCTGATGGACGATAAAGGGTTCTTCCAGAATGTGCTCTATGGTGTGCCGGGGGTTCAGGGATTCGTAAGGGTCTTGAAATACCATTTGCAGTTTGGCGCGCAGCGGCCGCAATTCTGTTTGTGATAGCGTGGCTAAATTGTGTTCCCGATACCGGATATCACCGGCAGTAGGCTGATGCAGTTTAAGCAGGGCCTTGCCCAAACTACTTTTTCCGCAACCTGATTCGCCGACCAGCCCCAGAGTTTCACCCGGAAATATTTCGAGGTCCACGCCGTCCACCGCGCGCACGATCGAGCGGTGTTGGTTAAACACGCCGTAGCGCTGCACGAAGTGAAGCTTGAGCCCCGATACTTTTAGCAGCGCTTCACTCATGGCCAGCCTCGATCATCGCGTCCTGCCAGCGGACACAGCGAACACTGTGTCCGCTTTCGTCTGTTTCAAGCGCAATACTTGAATTTGCACAGGCTTGTTCTGCATGGCGGCAACGATTGCGAAAGCGGCAACTGGAGCCGTAGTCCTGCGGGCGTGCGACTGCGCCGGCAATGGTCGGCAGCGCTGTTTTGTGTGCAACCTGGGCCCCTGGAGTTGAGGCCAACAATGCGCGGGTATAAGGGTGGCGTGCCTGGGAAAACAAGGTATGGGTTGGCGCAGTTTCAACGATTTGACCCGCGTACATGACTGCAATGCGGTCGCTGATTTGTGACACCAGAGCCAAGTCGTGGGTGATAAAGAGCAGGGCCATGCCGTATTGGGCCTGCAAGGATTTGATTAATTGCAGGATTTGCGCCTGCACGGTGACGTCCAGTGCAGTCGTCGGTTCGTCGGCGATGAGCAATGCGGGTTCACAGGCGAGGGCAATTGCGATCATCACACGTTGACGCATTCCCCCGGAAAGTTCGTGCGGGTAACTATCGCGCCTGAGCTCAGCTTGCGGAATACCCACCGCCCTGAGTAGCTCAAGCACTTTGGCATTCAAGGCATCACTGTTCGCGGTATAACGCTTGTGTATCAACAGCACTTCGGCGATTTGCTTGCCAATGCGGTGCACAGGATTTAGCGCGGTCATTGGATCCTGAAAAATCATGCCAATGCGGTTGCCGCGCAATTTCGCCATCTCTGCACTGGCCAAATGTCGCATATCGCGCCCTTCGAAAAGCAGTTGGCCGCTGGCGATAAAACTATCGGGTTGGGGGAGCAGACCGCTAATCGACAAGGCCGTCATGCTTTTTCCGCTACCGGACTCGCCAACAAGGCCGACAGTTTCTCCCGCCTGAATATCGAGGCAGATATCGTCGACGACAGTAAAAGTCTCATGTTCACCCCGGATGCAGGTGCTGAGGTTTTTAACGTTCAGCAGGGCAGTCATCGGCGCCAGGTCTCGTCGATAATTAATAGCGGATCCATTTCCTCGTTCGCAGCTTTCATATCAAGTATTTGTTGTTTGCGTTGGTTATCAATCCAGAACAATCCGCCGGTACTGCCCATGCTGTCGATCACGCTGTCGCTGGTACGAGTGGCGTAGTGTTCGGGCAATTGCAGCCAGCGCCAGTAGGCCTCGCGGGTGTAGGGTACCTTAAAGGTGGGAATGTAGGAGCCTTGCTCGTGGATCAGTTCCTGCAGTTCGTGTGCGAGTGCAACCCGGGTACTTTTGTCCTGCGCTGCTCGATAGGCATCAATTTTTTTGTCTATCAGCGGATTGTCCGTGCTGGTTATATTGTTGGTCTGCGTTTTGTGTGCATTGTCAGAGTGGTAGAACTCCCAAAATACGGGCGACAATCCGCCGCCGGACCAGCCCATCCAGGCAATTTGGTGCTTTTTCTCAAGGATCTGCTTGAAGGCCGTCGACGCGTCGAGTAGCTGCAACTGGAAGTCGATGCCGGCTTTCAAGCCTTCGCGTTGAAGAATCACCAATCGATCGTTATGACTGCCGCTCATGTAGGTGACACGCAAGCTCAAAGATCGCCCGTCTTTCTGGCGAATGCCCCGACTATCGCGCGCGGTCCAGCCAGCTTCATCAAGAAGTCTGTTGGCGGCATCCAGATCAAAGCCGCGCGCAACGACAGTGGGGTTAGTGTAATCGCCATAGCCTTCAAATTGTGAGTTCAGGCGCTCGTAGTCACCCCGCAGAACGGTGTCGATAATTTTCTGGATGTTACTGGCATGAGCAATAGCGTAGCGCACGCGCTTATCCGCCAGAATTGGATCGGCTTCATTGAGAAACATTCCCTGACCAGGCTGGGGCGTATCGTTATAAAACTTGATTTTGGCGACCCAGCCGCGATCGTAGATTTCTCCCCGTGCTTTTTTATGCCAAAAAGCAGGCATCACCAGACCGAAGCTATCCAGTTCTCCCTTGGCGAAATACTGGTAGGCCATATTGATATCGCGAATAACCTTCACGCGGATATGGTCCGGATTGAAGCGATGCTTAAGGTAGCGCTTGTTGTTACCCCACCAATCCGCCTTGCGGTCGAATTCTATGTATTTACCCTTGCGCAGCTCCGCAATTTGATAGGGGCCGGTATTGGGCTCTACCTGCCAGTTGTAGTTGCGTACCCACTCTTCGTCGAGTCGATGAAAATGTTTTGGCGTAGGGCGCAAGCCGTACTCGAAAAGTAGCTCGTCCCGGGGTTTTGGCACGGCGCCGGTAATCGCAATGGTGTAGTCGTCGTATTTGCGAGCATCGACGATAACCGAGCTGTAGTAGTTGTTATACCAGGGCGCAACGATGTGGGGCGAGCGCATGAATTCCAGAGTGAACAGGTAATCGTCGGCGGTTACCGGTCGGCCGTCGGACCAGCGCGCATCAGGGTCGAGCTTGTAGTAAACCGTTTTCCCGTCCGGGTCGAAGGCCCATTCGCTGGCAAGCATGGGGATGGGCTTCAGCGTGTTGGGGTGAATATCGACAAGTCCCAGAGCATTCGCGCGAAGATAGGAAGCAAAACTGCCGTTTGAGTCCGGACCCACCATTCTCAGGGTGAGGGGGAAAGACGTGATAAAGCTGCGAAAACGACCGCCTCGCACTGCCTTTGGCGATGCAAAGACCGGGTCCGTGAGGTTAGTTTGCCAATCAAGATCTGACGGCAGTGTATCGGGCGCGGCCAATAGCGGCGACGATAACAGCAAAGCGAAAACGAAAAAGATGGGCTTACTCATAATAACTAAACTTGCGTGGGTCGAACGCTTCGCGGATGGCTTCACCGACGTAGGTCACCAGCATCAAAACCAGCGTCATTGCGCCAACGACTGACAGTACCAGCCATAAGGCATCCAGATTTTCGGTGCCTTGTTTTAATAGCTCGCCCCAGCTTGGGGTGGGGGGTGGCAGGCCAAAGCCGAGATAGTCCAGTGCGGTGAGTGAGGTGATGCCACCGGCGACCGAGAAAGGCACGAAGGTAATCAGGGTGGAGACACTGTTGGGCAGTATATGTTTGAACACAATGCGAGTGTTCGAGGCGCCAATAGCCCGCGCCGCCATCACGTACTCCCTCGCGGCTTCCTTGTAGGTGGCGGTACGCATATACCAGGTGATCGAGGTCCAGCCAAAGAACACCATGATGAGGACTAGCGTCCAGAAGCTGGGCTGGATGATGGAAGCGACAATCATGATCACGTACAAAAAGGGTATATTGGACCAGATTTCGATCAGGCGCTGGAAGACTAGATCGAAAGCGCCGCCCCAGAAACCCATCAAGCAGCCGATGCTAACGCCAATCAGATAGTTAAAAACCAGTAGAATCAGGGAAAACAGCATTGCGATGCGAAAGCCATAGATGATCCGGGCGAGGACATCGCGACCACTGGTGTCTGTTCCCAAATAGTGCTGGCGTGAGGCCGAGGGCGCATGGGGCGGAAAATCCTCAATGCTAAGGTCTGTTTCAAGTGGGCCGTAGGGGATTGGCGGCATGAAAACGCGGCCCTGGCCGCTGTTTTCCAGCACGCGCTTCAATGCTTTGTAGTCTGTCTCGTATTCATAGTCTAAACCGAAGGTGCTGCCGGGGATGATGGCGCCATAAGTGGGGAAGTGCCATTCGCCTTGATGAATGACGAGCAGTGCTCGCTGGCTGGCGATCATCTCCGCGCCGAGACTTAGGGTGAACAGTAGGGCCAGCGCAATGGCAGACCAGTATCCGCGGCGCAGCTGTTTGAAGCGCTGCAGTCTTTTTCGGGTAACGGGGTTGAGTTGCAACATCAACGCGCCTCGCCGAACCGAATGCGCGGATCAACCATGGCCACGAGGAAATCCGAGATAATATTGCCGATCAAAAACAGGAGTGACGTAATAACCAATATGCCCATTACTACGGGGTAATCACGCTCTAATATTGCCTCGTAGCCAAGCAGCCCGATACCGTCAATGTTAAAAATGGTTTCAATTAAAAACGAACCGCCCATGAAGAACGCAATATTGCTGCCGAAGGAGGTTGCTATGGGAATAAGACTGTTGCGAAAAGCATGACGCCATACCGCCGCTTTGCGCACCAGTCCTTTGGCAGCTGCTGTTCGCATGTAGTCCGCAGCCTGATTGTCCATCAGGGCATTTTTCATCATGAAGGTAGTCAGCGCAAAGCTGCCGGCCATATAGGCGATAAGGGGCAGGGCACCGTGATAAAAAATGTCCCTGAACTTACCCCATGCACTCAGGTCCTCATAGTCATCGCTGGCAAATCCGCCTAGCGGAAAGACATCCCAGTGGGCGGCAAAGAGGCTGACCAGTGCAATCCCCACCACATAACTGGGCAAGGCATAGCCAAGGAACACAATGGCTGACGAGACATTGTCAAACAGGCCATTGTGGCCCAGAGCCTTTGCGACCCCCAGCGGGATACAAATGAGATACGTAAGCAGCAGGGTGGTTAGACCATAGAATATGGATACCGGGAAACGTTCTTGTATGATTTCCCACACGGGATCCTGGTAGCGACTTGATTCCCCCAAGTCTAACTGTAGGACTTTGCCGAGCCAGAGGGCGTAGCTCTCTAATATGGGCTTGTCGAAACCGTAGTAGGCTTCCAGTTGCGCAATTTGCTCTGCGGACAGCGAGCTGCCACTGCGGGTATCACGCTGCTGTTTGCCGACCTGTTCGCCACTGATTAGCGAGGCCGTCATCATCCGCTCGATCGGCCCCCCGGGCACCACCCGTGTTACGGCGAAAACGAGCAGTGTAATGCCGATAAAAGTGGGGATGATCAGCAGAAATCGCCGAATAAAATAGGCCGTCATGGCAGCGGCCTGTCAGCGCTAATGAGCGGGGTGTGTGATTGCAATATGGGGTACAGCATGCAGTCTCAGTGTATGTCGAAATGATTGCGGTGACAGCACTATGTCTTAGCGGCCGGATAGTTTTGTGACATCGACGTAGAGACTCAAGACCTGCCCCGGCTTTAGGTACTTGGCGGTATTGATTTCGTTCCATTTCACGATGTCGTGTATTTGAACACTAAAACGCTGCGCGATAGCGGCCAGAGAGTCGCCATTGCGTACCGTATAACCGACACGGCGAATGACGTTTTGAGGTGCAACTCTCGTTCGGCTTAATGCGAGACTGTCGCCGTCCTGCCACACGATCAATCGTTTGCCCGGGTGGAGGGGATCTTTGGGGACCATGTTATTCCAACTTGCCAGCGATCCAACGCTTACGCCGTAGCGACGGGCAATGAGCCAAAAGGATTCGCCTGCGGCCACTTGGTGATAGACCGATTTCCGATTACTGCCTTCCCCGCGTTGCTGGGCTGAGGCCAAACGCTGTTCGGCGCTGAGTGCGTATTGGGATCTGGACGCACTGGCAGAGGGTAGGAGTAAAATCTGACCGACGCGTATGTTGTTGCTAGCAAGTTTGTTGGCGGCTTTGATGGTGGCCAGGTCGGTATTGAAGCGTCGTGAAATTTTGATCAGGTTGTCACCGGGCTCCACGGCGTAGCGGCTCCAGTGGATGCGCTGCTCACTGGGAACCTTTTCCAGTCGATCCAGAAACTGTTTGCTGTGTGTTACCGGAATCACCAGGCGATGAGGGCCGCTGGGGTCGGTTGCCCAGCGGTTGTAGCCGGGGTTGTAGCGGTACATTTCTTCGATGCTAATACCGGCCAGTTCCGAGGCCTGAGCCAGATCTATCTGGCTGCCGATATCAACTATGTCGAATACTGAAACATTGGGTATGACGGGTAGTTCGATATTCTCGTAATTGGCGCGCTTAACGAGCTGGCTCAGGCCAATCAGTTTGGGTATATAAGCCTCGGTTTCTTCCGGCAGGGACAAGGACCAAAAGTCGGTATCGCGACCGGCCTTGCGATTGCGATTGATAGCGCGATTGACCGTCGTAGCGCCAGAATTGTAGGCCGCCATTGTAAGCAGCCAGTCGCCGTCAAAACGGGCATTCAGCTCCAGTAAGTAGTCCAGGGCAGCTTCGGTAGAGGCAATGACGTCGCGACGCCCGTCATACCACCAACTGCGTGACATCCCCATGTGGGTGGCGGTCAGGGGAATAAACTGCCAGAGTCCCGCAGCCCGACCGTGGGAATAGGCGAAGGGGTCGAAGGAACTTTCGATGGCCGGCAGTAAGGCAAACTCCATCGGCATATCACGCTTGCGAATCTCGTCGACAATAAAATACAGGTAGCGACTGGAGCGCTCGGCAATGGTTTGGATGAATTCGGGTCGCTTGCGATAATATTCGAATGACTCTGCAACGCGGGGATGAGCGCTGTAGTTCGAGAGTTGGTAGCCTTCAACAATGTGGGACCAAAGATCATCCATATTGCCGTATTCGGTGGTCGGCAAACCTTCAAGCTTACAATCGCCTTTACGAATACTGCCGTACTTGCAGATCGCAGTGACTTCGCTGGCTTTGGCGGTGGGTTGAGGGCCGTTATTGGTGGCGCAAGCGCTGATGACAACGCTCGAAATAACACAAAGAAAGTATTTTAACGCTTTATTTTTCATTGATTTTATTCTGGTTTTTGTGAGGCTCAGATTAGCATGCGCAATGCTGTTCTTTAAAATGTTCAAATAATACAAGAGCTAGAAATTGTCTTTCCATTGCCTAACGGCAGCAAAGGTTGCGACCTCATCGCTGAGCGGCATACTAGCATATTCGCCCGCAGAGTCTCTCACTTCATCGACGTGGCTTCTAAGAAAGGGATTGGTGGCGAGCTCGACGGCCAGTGACGAGGGAACCGTTGGCGAGCCAGCCTCGCGCTTCGCACTGTCGGCATGAATGCGTTCAGTCAGGGCCGTATTGTTGGGTTCGACGGCTTGTGCAAAGCGTAAATTGGCAAGGGTGTATTCATGCGCACAATAAACGGCCGTTTCTGGTGCCAGAGCCTTTAAGCGGGATAACGAATTGTGCATTTGATCGGGTGTACCTTCAAACAGGCGACCGCAGCCGCCGGCAAAGAGGGTATCCCCACAAAACAGTAGCGGTGGCGAGCCTGCAGCCGCGTAATAGGCGATATGGTCCAGGGTGTGGCCGGGCACGGTGAGCACTTCGAATTCCAGCCCCAGTATGTGTGCGCTATCGCCGTCCCTTAGAACCCGTGTCAGGGCCGGCGTCGCGCCCTCCGGGCCAAAAACCGGGATTGAGCGGCCGTTCAGTAAAGCCTCCACTCCTCCCACATGGTCAAAGTGGTGATGGGTAATCGCGATGGCGCTTAGGCGCAGCGAGCGACTATCCAGAAAAGCCTCTACCGGCGCAGCATCGCCCGGGTCGACCACTACAGCCTCGCCGGCGTCGTTATACAGACACCAGATATAGTTATCGCTGAAGGCAGAAATTGGCTCAATGTTAATCATACATACTCAATTTATTGCTTTTGGGTTACGCTAATCGAGTCAAAGCGCAACTGCAAGTCGGGCTTTGACTCGACTGGCATCAATCCTTTGAATTGCAGGAGTTACATGTGCCCACATGGCGCCAACAGGCACCGGACAGCGAGCTGCTGCCTGCGTTAAAGCGCTGGTTTGAAGGGCCTGTTGGCCGCCAGCTAATCAAGGAGGAACGGCAGCTGCTTGACGAGTCCCTGACGGGCGTGTTCGGTCACTCACTCCTGGAGTTGAGTGTTGTTACGCAAACGCTGGCGAGTCGTCTCGACGGTGTTCACCGACACTATTCCATTGGGCCTGCCAGGCAGCATGAGCTGGGCCGTTCCTTGGACGCCATTGCCGATTTTGCGCAACTTCCGATAGCGAATGAAAGCCAGGATGCGGTGGTGCTGCATCACCTGCTGGAGTTTGTCGCCAACCCCCACAGTATGCTGCGTGAAATTGAGCGTATTACGGTGCCTCGCGGGCGCGTCGTCATCATCGCTTTCAATCCGTTTTCAGTTTTGGGTATTCAACAACAAATTTCCGGCCGGCTGAAGCGCGGCAGTGTCTGGAAGCAGCATTTACTAACGACCAGCCGCCTGGTCGATTGGCTTCATCTTCTGGGTTTTGAGGTAAACCATTGCTGGTACGGTTTTCACCGTCTGCCGCTAGGCAAGCCTGCCTGGTGTATGACACATGCGCGACCCATGCCCGATCTGATAAAAAAACTACCTTTGGGTGGAAGTTTTGTGCTGTCGGCGACAAAATACCGGGCGCCGATTACGCCGGTAAAACTGAAGTGGCGGCGAGAGGCCCTGGTGAACGTGCGTCCTCTGGGCGCAGCACGCGAAGCTTTTCCGAATTCCAAATATAGCGAGTAACAATGACTGTAGAATTATTTACCGACGGCGCTTGCCGGGGAAATCCCGGGCCGGGCGGATGGGGTGCCTTATTACGTTACAACGGGGTCGAAAAATCGCTCTACGGTGGTGAAGCCGAAACCACTAATAACCGTATGGAGTTGATGGCGGCCATTAAAGGCTTGGAGGCTTTGACCCGCCGTTCTGAGGTGGTGCTGACAACGGATTCACAATATGTGCGCAAGGGGATTACCGAATGGATCGCCAACTGGAAGCGCCGCGACTGGCGTACAGCCGACAAAAAACCCGTCAAAAACAAGGATTTGTGGCAGCAGCTTGATAAATTGGCTGAAACGCACGACATCGACTGGCGCTGGGTAAAAGGCCACAGCGGGCATCGTGAAAACGAAATTGCCGATCAGTTGGCCAATAAAGGCATAGACGAACTTACATAGAGCAGGCTATCACTCGAGGGAGATTCCGCGTGTCGCGCCAAGTTGTACTAGATACCGAAACCACCGGTCTGGAGACCAGTCAGGGCCACCGGATTATTGAAATCGGCTGTGTTGAACTCATAGGTCGGCGCCTGACCGGCCGGCATTACCATCAGTACATCAATCCCGAGCGCGACATTGACGCCGGAGCGATGGAAGTTCACGGCATAACCAATGAATATCTTCAGGATAAGCCGGTATTTGCGGCAATTGCAGATGAGTTTCTCGAATTTATACGCGGTGCTGAACTGGTCATCCATAACGCGCCCTTCGATGTCGGGTTTCTCGACAATGAACTTAAGCTCCTCGGGCGCAAGGAGTCGGTTGAAGATCACTGTACGGTTATCGACAGCCTCGTTATGGCCCGCCAGAAGCATCCAGGTCAGCGCAATAGTCTGGATGCCCTGTGTCAACGCTACGGGGTAGACAACTCCCAGCGTGATTTGCACGGTGCCTTGCTGGATGCCGAAATTCTGGCGGACGTGTACTTGTTGATGACGGGTGGCCAGATTGGTCTTACCTTGGCGGGAGAGGGTGCAAATGCCGGTGGCGGGCCGGAAGTCGCCAATGAAATCAGGCGGCTCAGTGCCCAACGCCAGCCACTACCCGTGCTGCGGGCTACAGAAGTCGAGTTGAGTGCTCATCAGGAACGCTTGGAAGCGATAGATAAAGCCAGCGACGGTAATTGCCGCTGGCTTCAGTAGCGGTTTACAGGGCGTAAATAACCGCCAGCAGGCCGACCGTGGTCATCACGATGGTGTAGGGCAGCGCCATCACAACCATTTTTCCGTAGGACAAGCGAATCAGCGGCGCCAGAGCCGAGGTCAGCAAAAACAGGAAAGCGGCCTGACCGTTGGGAGTGGCAACGCTGGGGATGTTGGTGCCCGTGTTAATCGCGATGGCCATGTGCTCGAATTCCTGGCGAGTCAGCCGGCCGGCATCAAATGCAGCCCTAACTTCATTGATGTAAACCGTCGCCACGAACACGTTGTCGCTAATGACCGACAGAAGCCCATTGGCGATAAAGAACATCGCCGTACGGGTCTGTCCTTCCAGATCCAGAACAGCCGTGATGATTGGCGTAAAAAGGTGCTGCTCATGGATTACGCCTACGATCGCGAAGAATACGACCAGCAGGGCGGTAAAGGGCAGGGCCTCTTCGAAGGCATGGCCAATACGGTGTTCTTCGGTAATACCGTTGAAGGCTGTTTGCAGCACGATAACGGCCAGACCAATAATGCCGACTTCCGCAAGGTGTCCCGCCAAGGCTACAACCAGAAATAAGGCCACTAAGGCTTGGGTTATCAGCGAGGCGACATCGCGGGTAGTGCGCTTGGCACTTTGGTCGGCATCAAAACTCTCAAGGATCCCACGCACGCGCTCCGGCAATTTGGCTCCGTATCCGAACCACCCGGTCATTTCCAGGAGTAGGCAGGTGATGAGGCCTGCCACCAGAACGGGCATGCTGATGGGGGCCATGGCCACGAAGAACTCGATAAAGTCCCAGCCCACTTTCTCTGCAATGAGCAGGTTTTGAGGCTCGCCAACCAGCGTGCAGACTCCACCGAGCGCCGTACCAACCGCGCCGTGCATCATCAGACTGCGCAAAAAGGCGCGGAACTGTTCCAGATCGCTGCGGTTTTCGCCGGCAACGTCATCGTCATCCGTATGGTTATGATCGTGATCAAAGTTCTTCCCGGAAGCCACTTTGTGATAAACCGAGAAAAAGCCCGTCGCCACGGTAATCAGTACAGCGGTCACCGTTAAGGCATCGAGAAAGGCACTCAGGACCGCTGCGACAAAGGAAAATAGTAGTGAAATTAATGTCTTGGAGCGTATTCCTAACAAAATCTTCGTGAAGACAAATAGCAGCAGGTCTTTCATGAAGTAGATGCCCGCTACCATAAACATCAGCAGCATGATGACAGCAAAGTTGGCCGATGCTTCTTCGTATACCGTCTCCGGCGAAGCCATGCCAATCACGATTGCTTCAAACGCCAACAGGCCACCGGGTTGGAGGGGGTAGCACTTCAACGCTAATGCCAGGGTGAAAATGAACTCGCCAATCAGCACCCAGCCAGTGAAGAACGGGCCGGCAACGACGAGTAGTATCGGGTTCAATATGAGGAAGCCAATGATGGCCTGTTTGTACCAAGTGGGCGAATTGCCCAAAAAGTTGCTCCAAAAAGCACGCGGTAGCGACTGATTCATCTAAATTCCTTATTCTTTTGCTAAGGGCAAAAAGGCGGCGACTATACTAACTGCAGAAGAATATCTTCAAAAGCTATTTCATTTCCATTGTCTACTGCGATTATTCACACTTTCTTTGTGTAGCCCAGCAAGTAAACTCGGCTACACTTTATAGTGCAAGCAATACAGCCACTTAGGAAAGACATTATCACAATTACGTAAACTGCTGATGAGCGACGTAAAGTGGCTTAGGATGACCGCGGTTTAAAACCAGCCATAATAATAGTTAGAGAAAAACGTGCCGGCCCCTTCAAATTCTAGCTTAACAGGATGGGGTGGCACATACACTCGATAGACTTTGCAGTGAGGTCAACTGGTGCAGTATGAAGTAGCGGTAAATTTGTCGTCCTTGGACCTGGTCAGAACTGAGCTAGGCGTCACGCTGGATCAGGCGGTCGACACATTTGAAGAATATTTGTCCGATCAGGACAATAACAACCTCCTTGAAAATTGCCTGGCACTGGTTTGGCAAGTCGCCGGCACCCTGCAGTTGATAGAAATTGGCGCAGCAGCGCTACTCGCGAGCAATATGCACGCTTTGATGGACGATTGCCTAAAAGCGCGTAAGACACTGAATACCAAACAATTAGAAGCGCTGAGCGCTTCATTTTTTGTGTTGCCGCGCTATCTTGAGTCCGTCTCGGCACGTAAAACAGACAGCGTATTAATGCTGCTGCCGCAGATAAACGAATTACGGCTGTCCCACGGTCAGGATATTTTGTTCGAGCATTCTTTGGTCGGCGCAATGATACCCAGCTTTAGTGAGAGTTCGGATTTTGGGGTGAGGCCCCACGCGGACGACGCGACAGCCGCTGATTCAATTAAGCGCCTGAGACACATGTATCAGGTCGGTTTGCTGGGCGTAATTCGCGATTCCCAGGTGCAATTGCATATTCGTCTAATGACTCGGGCCTTGCAGCGCCTGTGCGGTCTAATAGAGCCCGGACCCGCGCAACGATTCTGGCTACTCGCCAGCGCCGTGTTGGATGGGTTTCAGGAGAGGAGCCTTACACTCAACAGTACGAGGCGACGAATTCTTGGCATGCTAGACAAGGCCTTGCGTGGCCTCAATAACCTGGCCAAACGAAATACTGTACCGGACGTGCCCGGATTGGAACAGGAATTATATTATCTGCTGCAAATAGCGAACCCGAAAGCGGGATCAGCGGCGGCTCGTTTTATGGAAGCTGCGGGCATAGAAAGGCTGCCATTCAACGACGTTGAGTTGCAAGGGCAAATGCAGCGCATGTTTGGTCCGGGTGCCGATGCCATGCTCACGGTATCGAAAGAGCTCCGCGGAGAGCTGCGCAATGCGATGGACATTCTTGAGATTTTGATGCAAAGCGGGCGCACGGATGCTGAAGAAATCGAACCGTTGCAAACAATCCTGCGGCAATTGGCCGGCGTTCTAACGGTTTTAAGCCTGCCGACACTGGCGAGCTATCTCACCGCCCAGGCAGAGGCGGCGGGAAAGCTCATCAGCGCAGGACACAAGCAAGCGCAGGAGCAGCTCCCGAATATCGCCGACGCCATATTGTTCATAGAACATAGTTTCGACAAGCTGGATCGCAATCAATTGACCGCCGAGGAATTGGAAAACCTGACTCCTGATCGCCAAATGGCCATAAGTAGCAGCAGTCAGCTGGAAACCTCGCGTCTCATTGTCTTCAAAGAATCGGAAGCCGGAATTAGTATGTCGAAGCGAGCGATAAGCTCCTACGTCGAATCCGAGTACGACATCGCCCATATTTACAACGTGGGTACTACCTTGGACTCTATCAGGGGGGCTTTCCAGCTGTTGAAAATGGAACGGATTACGCAAGTATTGATGGCGGCGGTAAAATTTATCAACGACTTCACCGGCAAACCGTCCAGCAAAATTAACGGCAAAGCTCAGGAGCTACTCGAAACGCTGGCTGATGCGCTAATAAGCGTTGAGTACTACGTTCTGGAGCTGAGCAGGCAGCAAAATGCCGACGATGATTTACTGTCTCTGGCTGAAGAAAGTCTAGCGGCTTTGGGTTACAAGGTAGGAAGCTCATCGGCGGCATGACAAGTACTCTGGGGAAGCTGCAGTGAGCATATTGATTTTATCGCTATCCTTGGTCTTGCTGGCGGTACCTCTCGCCTTTATCTCTATACGCTTGCTTCTCAATATCCCTGTCCTGAAACACTTCCTCGTTGGCAGTTTTGCAATGATTTGCGCCTTGCTTGCCCTAACCGCATTGCTATCGGCCTGGGACCTATACTCCTATCGCGCCTTGCTCAACGAAAGCCCCATTGCTGCGGTGCAATTTCGCCAGCAGGGGCCCCAGCACTATGAAGCAACGGTTATTGTTGGGGAGGAATCGCACCAATACCAACTGTTTGGCGATCAGTGGCAACTCGATGCACGAACAATCAAGTGGGGCTCATCCATGGCGCGCCTGGGCTTTGCGCCGATATACCGCCTGGAGCGGATATCGGGTCGCTATCAAAGCCTGGACGACGAACGCAAAAAGCCCCGCAGCGTACACGCTATTCAGACCTCTGACGTATTTGATGTCTGGGAGTGGCTGAAACGCAGTGAGTCGGTTTTGAAGTTTGCCGATACCGAGTACGGCAGCGCCACCTATCTACCCATGGCCAATGGCGCACGTTATCAGGTCACCATCAGCAGCTTTGGCTTACTCGCTCGTCCGGAAAATTCCGAAGCCCGAAAGGCCGTAGACAACTGGTCTTCTTGACTTGGGGCAGCGCTGCCCCGAATATGCCCCGCTTAGCGCCTTGAGCAGTCAGGAGAACACCTTTGGAATTTCTTAGCGATTACGGACTCTTCCTCGCGAAAACCATCACTTTTGTGCTTGCCTTTATTGTCATTATTGGCATGGTGGCGTCGCTTGGCTCGCGTCGACGTGAACCGGAAGGTCATATCGAGGTGACGGCACTCAACGACCGCTATGACGACTGGGAAGACCAAATCAAGTCAATGGTGCTGGATGAGGCTAGCCTAAAACAGGAACGTAAAGAACAGAAAAAAAAGCACAAGGCTGAGCAAAAGGCCCGTAAAAAGAACGACAAGGCCGAAGACAAGCCGCGTCTCTATATTCTGGATTTTGATGGCGATATTAAAGCCTCGGCGGTCGATTGCCTGCGGCACGAAATATCAGCGCTGCTTACTGTTATTCGTGAGCAGGATGAAGTGCTGCTCAGGCTGGAAAGCGGCGGCGGCATGGTTCACACCTACGGACTGGCAGCTTCGCAACTGGAGCGAATACGGAAAAAGGGCATCCAGCTTACCGTAGCGGTAGATCTCGTCGCGGCGAGCGGTGGTTACATGATGGCCTGCATCGGCAACCGCATACTGGCGGCGCCCTTTGCGGTAATCGGCTCAATCGGCGTTATAGCCCAGCTACCAAACTTTCACCGCCTCCTGAAACAGCATAACGTTGATTTCGAAATGCATACTGCCGGCGAGTTTAAGCGAACCCTAACGGTGTTCGGCGAGAATACCGACGAGGGTCGTGAGAAATTCCAGGAAGAGCTGGAGGAGACTCACGTTTTGTTCAAGGACTTTGTGCGTGAGCACCGGCCCCAACTTGCTGTCGAGGCGGTTGCTACCGGTGAGGTATGGTTTGGCAAGAAGGCCCTCGATAACGCCTTGATCGACGAGCTGCAAACCAGCGATGAGTTCCTGCTCGGCAAGCGTGAAACAACTGAATTGTTTGCGATTAAATATGTAACAAGAAAAACCCTGGCCGAAAAAGTGGGCGTTGCAGCGCACAGTGCCTTCGATACTGTGATTGGAAAGTGGTTAAGCCGCTTGAGCCAACGTCCCCTAAGCTGAGATACTCTGCCAAGAGTTAAGACAGAGGTGCAACTTGGGATCACGTCGTCAGCAGGGCCTGACCTTTCGCGAAATACTGGTGTTGGCCGTCGTACTTTTGATGATAGTTGCCGCGCTCTATCCGGTCGTGCACTCACGATTGGGTGATTTCCGGCTGTCCCGCGCTAACGAGCAGTTGAACGAGCTTGCGGCGGCGCTGGAGCGCTACAAGCTCGATAACCATTTTTACCCCACGGCCGGGCAGGGTCTGCAGGCTCTTGTGGCCATGCCTACAACACAGCCTGTGCCGAAAAGTTGGAACAAGCGAGGCTATCTTTCTGGCGGGTCTGTCCCACGGGATCCCTGGGGCAATGCATACGTCTACAATGACCTGGAAGACGGCCGATACTACGAACTCTATTCTTTGGGCAGCGACGGCGCACCGGGCGGAGAAGAGGCGGCCCGCGATATTCGTCGCCCGTGAGGCCTAGCTTGCAGCTATCCTTCGCTTTGCCAGCGAGCACTTCTGTGTTAATAAGAACGTATAATAATCAATGAATTGACTGGAACTCCTATGAAGCAATTGGGTGTGCTGGATACAGCGTTTATCAATCTTGAGCAAACAAATACCCCCCAGCATATAGGTGGCTTGGGGATCTACGACCCTTCAACGGCCCCCGGCGGTCACGTAAGATTCAAGGATGTTATCGCCAACTTTGAAAAGCGCCTGAATCGCTTACCCTTATTCCGTACCCGCCTGCACGAAGTGCCGGGTAATATCGATCGGCCCTACTGGGTGGTTGATGAAAACTTCGATGTGGAATTCCACCTGCGCCATATCGCGTTGCCACACCCTGGTGACTGGCGTCAGCTCTGCATCCAGATTGCCCGCTTGCACTCGCGGCCACTCGATATGTCTCGCCCTTTGTGGGAAGCCTATATTATCGAAGGTCTGGACAATATTCCGGACCTGCCGAAAGGCAGTTTTGCCATTTATACGAAAATGCATCATGCCCTGGTCGATGGCGCAGGCGGGCAGTCCTTTATGGCGGCCTTGCACGACCTGGAGCCCGACCCGCAGGAAACCGACTATCTCCTGGACAACGCAGCAGTGGCCATTGACCGCAGGCCCAATGCGGGAGAATTAGTGGTGCGGGCGGTGGTCAACCAAACCAAAAACACGTTTACCATGGCAAGCGGCGGCATTGGTCTGGTGAAAGACTTCGCCAAACTCGGCTACGGTATCGTCCGCAACACCATCCCGCGCCCGGACATACAGGCGCCCAAGACACGATTCAACAAACCCGTCGGTAAACACCGCGCCTTTGAGGCTACGGCGTTTAAGGTCGAAGACTTCAAATGTATCAAGAATGCTTTCGGCATGAAGGTCAACGATGTCGCTCTGGCGGTTGTGGCAGGCGCCATGGTGCGCTACCTCAGCTACCTTGGCGAAGCGCCGGAGTCGTCACTGGCGGCGACCATTCCCATGAACATGCGCACTCGACGAGGTGAAAATAGCGACAACAATCAGGTTGGCTCGGTGTTTTGCAAATTACACACCGATATCAAGGATCCGGTTGAGCGTCTGAAGGCTATCCACGAGAGCGCGAACGACGCCAAGGAATTCGGTGAGAAATCGCCTCTGGTCGACGCGCTCAAACTGGTCGGCGTATTTTCGCCCTGGATTGCAAAAGGCGGTGCCAAATTATATTCAAGCGGTAACATTTCACGGCATATGCCGGTCAATGTCAGCACCGTAGTCACCAATGTACCGGGGCCTAATTTTGACTTATACAGCGCCGGTGCCCGCTTGGTTCGATATCACGGCTTAGGTGTTTTAACCCCCGGCGTTGGTTTGTTTCACGCGGTCTTTTCCTTTGGCAGTGCCTTAACGATTTCCGTACTGGCAGACCGCGACCAATTGGAGCAGCCAAACAAATATCGGGAGTTTCTGGAGGAGTCTTTTCAGGAGCTCTACGGATTGGCGGAAAAGGCTTCATCCAGGGCGGCGAGTAAAGACAAGCCGGAAAGAACCGTACGCCGCAAAAAAGCCGCATCCAACAACTAGGTATATTTCAGGAGAAACATCATGCCGGACGGAGCAGGCGCAGCCAGTCAATGGGATACACTCATTCGCGGCGCGCTAGTATTTGACGGCAGTGGCGAAGCGCCAAAAATTGAAGACATCGCCTTGCGCGACGGCAAAGTTGCGGCCAGATCTGCCCGGCTGGATGCGAGCGCGGCAGCGGAGGTCGTAGAAGCCTCGGGTATGTGGTTAACACCCGGCCTGCTGGATATTCACACCCATCTCGACCTTGAGGTTGAAGTTAACCCGGGTCTTGGCGATGCAGTAAGGCACGGTACAACCACCGTCGTCGTCGGCAATTGTTCTCTGGGAACCGCCTTTGGTGCCCAACTAAAAAATGGCGAAAGCCCTATCATTGACTGCTTTACCCGCGTAGAAAATATGCCCAAGCGGGTCTTGCAGAAATGCGTGGACAAGATGGATTGGCACAACACCGCCGACTATCTCAGTCACTTTAAACGCATTCCGCTGGGCCCCAATATCGCTCCCTTATTGCCGCACTCCATGTTGCGCGCTGAGGTGATGGGTGTAGATGCCAGCGTAACGCGCAAGCCAACGGCGGCGGAGCGTGAGAGAATGCTGGAAATCATGAACGCGGCCATGGATCAGGGCTATATCGGGATGTCTACCGACAGTATTATTTTCCACTACCTGTCCAACGATCCTCACAAAGAAAAGCGCATTCCCACCCAATTTGCCGACGACCGCGAACTGAAATCTTTGATAAACGTATTGCGCGAACGTGGTCGGGTCTGGCAGGCGACGCCAGACAGTAAAAATATGTTTACGACGCTGCGGCGTTTTTTCTGGACCTCCGGCCGGCTGTTCGGCAAGCCCTTAAAGGTCAGTGCGCTCACGGCAATTGATTTCAAGTCGACACCGGGCGTCTGGCAGCGTTTGCTGCGCCTGGCCAAACTATTGAATTCGCGCCTGTTGCGCGGGCATTTTCATTTTCAGGCACTGGCAACCAATTTTAGAATGTGGGGCAATGGTGTCCAGTGCCCCATTTTTGAAGAACTGGAATCCACGCGCGCGCTGATCGCCTACGAAGTGGATGATGTGGCGGGGCGCCTGGCGCTTATGCAAACGCCAGCGTGGCAGGAACAATTCCGTAAGGACTGGGACGAAGTTTCACCGAAACCGCCCAGCCTTCTCAACCGCTTGGGCGTACCGTCGTCGACCTTTCAACTAGACCCTGACGATATCGTTATCGACCCGGTCACACCGGTAGAGAGTTGGCATAACCAGAAGCTCTCTGAAGTGTATCGCCGCTTTTGTGCCTATCGGAATGGCGATAGCAAAAATCTAACAGCAGAAGAGGTGGCGGTGTACGCCGCAGCGCCGCGTGATTGTGACACCTTGGCAGACTTTTTCGCTCACTGTTTGCGCCAGTTCGATATGCGGTTTCGCTGGTGGCTGGACGTTGCCAATGTCGATGCCGACATTACCGAGCAAATTCTGTTCGATGACAATACCATGCCCGGATTTAATGACAGCGGAGCGCATATTACCAATCTGGCTTTTTACGACGGGAACTTGCTAAACCTGCAAATTGCCCAACGAAGAGACCTTAACAAGGTAGCCCTTGCAGTAAAAAGGCTAACGCGCGATCCGGCTCAATTTTTCAATCTGGATGTTGGCGGTATCGAAACTGGTGACCAGGCCGATCTTGTTCTCATTAACCCCGAGCAATTGCGGGAGTATGATTCCAATGCCAATCGACAACTCGTCTATAATCCGCAATTTGAGCACGACGTGCTGGTAAATCGCTCGGACGGCGTCGTCGAGCAAGTTTATATTCGCGGCGTGCGGGTATGGGAGTCGGCTTCACAGTTTACAGCGGCCCTAGGTCAGCAGACCCTGGGGCGGGCTTTGACTGCGGTGCACTAATGAAAACAATGCTATCGCTGCTACTGTTCGTCGTTGCGGGTGCCGCTTTGGCAGCGCCAGACGCTGACTGCCTGAGCACGCATTACAATCAATATATCGACCAACACAATCTAGCCTTCATGGGGGCCGCCGCTGAGCTCGAGCAGCGTTCTCCCGAACACTATGCCTTGCTATCGGAGTTTATTGACTACCAGATTCGAAGCAATATATTAAAGGCGGACGCGGTCGCTTATCTGTCAGTGCAGGCTCCGCAGCACCTTGAATTAAGCGGCGGGCTGGCAAGGATAGCACCTGAGCATGACAAGGGCGGGGCGCACCGAATCATGCTGGCCAATCAATCTTATCGCGAGCGTTTTCCACAGTGGCGGGAGCAGACAGATCGCTTGCTACAACGGTCTTCCTTTAATGACCGGGAGTGGCAGGAGTTTGTTGCAGCGCGCAACGTACTTAATCGCCTGCTGTCGGCAACACCACAATACCCGGCAGTGATAAAAGCCTACCGAACACCCATTGCGAATCTTTGCCGAATCCGCTGAGGATAAGATTCGCGGTTGCAAGATATCAGTAGTATTTCAATCAATATAAAAAGCCAGATCCATAAATCATGAGTGTCCATGCCTGGCTCACATTCGTCACTGATCGTCCGCAACGCGCAAATCATCCCCAATCAAGTTGCTCCGGTTATGCACGAAAAGGAACCTGTTTGGGCGGAATCCCCGCTGGCCCTAAAGCGCACTGCCGGTGCGGTGCAAGCCTTGTGCGCAAAGCCGGGCGATCGGGTCGCGATACGGGTAATGAACTCCGACCATTGCCTTGCGTAGATCCAAGTCATATTTGGTGGCAGGGGGGAAATCAGTTCATCAGAAGCGTCTATATGCATAGTCGCTGGAATAATGCGCAATGATTGGTATACCCCACGACATGTGGGACGCGCGGGTGCTCGCGTTCATCGTACTTAAAAGTGGCCGGTCGGCTACAGAGGAAGAAATTATCACCCTGCGCCGCGACTGGATTGCCGGCTACAAATGTCCTCGCTCGGTGGAGTTCCGCACTGAGCCGCTGCCACTATCCGGTGTTTCCAAAGTATTAAAGAATGAACTGCGCAAAGCTTATTGGCAGGGGAAAGAGCGGGTGGTCAACTGAGGTATTACAATGCTGCGTTGAAACGTGGCAAACAAAGTTTAACGAGGATAACTATGTCAGCGACTATTCCCGAATCACACTTGGATATACTGGAAACCGCATTTTCGGCCATGGTCACCACCATTCGGCACAAAGACGGCTTACCTTCCACCAATCCGGTGTCCTTTGTCTGGGACGGAGAGTTTGTTCGCTTTAGTACGCTCAAGCAGCGGGTGAAATATAAAAACCTGATCAATAACCCCCTGCTAACCATGTGCATGATGGACCCGCGGGATTTGACGCGCTATATCGAAATTAGAGGTCATGGCGAAATAAAAGACGACCCCGGCGGTGAGTGGAACAAAGCCATCTATCGTAAGGTGATGGGGCAGGAGTTCGACCTGGATGAACCAGATGCCGAGCGGGTTATTGTGACCCTGATTCCCAAGCAAGTGTCAGCGCCCTTGCTTTATGGCGGCAAGCTGGCGCGAACTTAGCTTTTATTTGATTTGTGCCTCAGAACTATCGCTAGGCGCCATGGTCATAGACTTGGCATAAGGCCCAGAGCCCAGACTTGACCCTAAAGCCAGGATCAGGGTTTACTGTTCACCTACTCGCGTATTGAGATAACTTAAAGACAATGCTTTCGCCCCGTCCGCGCCGTTCAAAATCAGCACTCGTGCTACTGATGTTGTTCAGTCTGCTGCTGCAGGTGCAGACGGTGTTCGCCTGTCAAATCGACGAGAACATGAGTGGCGAAATAGAGCATTGTTGCTGTGATGACGGTTTGGAGTCTACGCCGATGTCATCTGATGACTCCTGCTGTGATTACAGCGGTGTACTGGAGTTTTCCGGGATCGACCCAGACGAGCGTCAATCCGCCATCATTGATTTCCAAGCTCTACTCAAGTTACCGCCCTCGGCGCTACATTTGTTGTACGAGCTATTCCCTGAGCCAATGGTGGCAACTGTATCGCTGTCACTTGTCGATACTCCCTCACTGGCAACTGTCGGGCGTCATACCTACCTTTCCACGCTGCGCCTTCGTATCTAAAACCTTGCTTTCCTGACTAGGGTCACTATAGGCCCACATTGTCTGCTACAGCCCTTTGAATGCGCTGCTAGCAGCTAGCGCTAAGTCGTATTACAGGAAAGTCAGAACCATGAAATCAGCTATAGCCGCATATGTCGGCTCGCTCTTATTGTTTGCGTTTACAAATTCGCCAGCGTGGGCAATAGATGTATTTGAAGCCTCAATATCAAGTGACATTGGCTCTAGTGGGGAATGTCACCTAGATGCCGAATTCGACGCTAATGATCTCGTACGGCAGGCGCTGAAGTGCAGTCCTGCCCTGAAATCCGATTACTACAATGTGCAAGCCGCCAGTATGGCGATTGGCACCTCGGGGCGGTTTCCTGAGCCTAAGCTCAGCCTAAGTACGGCGCCCAATACCTTTGACAATCCGCAATTAGAAGACGGTTATATTGTAGAAGTATCCCAAACCCTACCGTGGTTTGGAGAACGTGCTCTGGAACGCGAACTGGCAGATTCGAAGCTCAAAGGCCTTAGCCAAACTCTGCGGCAGTCGCAGATAGAGCGCGGCCAAGATCTTCGCAAACTCTATGCCCAGTGGCGCTTCCACCAAGCACTTCTGGGTGAATACCAAGGTCAGCAGGCTATTCTAGAAAACCTCGCAAGACTGATGCGCAGCAACTACACCGCGGGTAGTTCCAATAAATCAGTACTGCTACAACTGGAAAGCCAAAAACTGCGGCTAGCCCAGAAAGCTCGCGATGTTATTAGCGCTCTAGAGCGTGACCTTTTTCGTATTCAAGCCCTCAGTGGTCTCCATCGTTTACACCTGAACTCTGGCTCCAGTAACAATACCGCCCCAGCCGTAGCGAGCGATCGACGTCCGCCCCCGACATTGCTTGAAAAGGCTCTCGACCGCTTGGACGAACATCCAGCAATTGCTAACGCGCAGGTCAGCCTGGAACAAAATACGGCGGCTCAGGCATTACAGAAAAAAGATCGCTTGCCGGAGCTGTCACTAATGGCGCGCTACAACACCCTCTGGATGGAGCAGGATCAGCGCTTAGTTCTTGGTGTAGGGCTGAGCTTACCTCTGGATTTCACTAAGCGCCGATCAAAAGAACAGACGCTCGCCGCTCAAGCCGTAGCGCTGAGATATGAGCATCAAGATTTGCAGACGTTGGCGCGGTCTCGTCTACAGCAACAATTTAGCCTTTGGCGCCAAGCGGCCTCTCAACTCGAGCTTTATGAACGGCAGTTGCTGCCGCTGGAGCAACAAAACCTGGACTCGGTGCGAGAG
>JBFJTG010000025.1:0-33196 GCA_041625575.1 Litorivivens sp. | reverse complement strand
GCAGTAGAGACCTTTTTTGACCGTCTGGCCAGTATGGCGGGCAAACACCCGCTTAGCATGCGCCGCGAATTGCTGCACAACAAACCGCGTCATCTCGCCGTTTTGAATGCTGCGGCGAACGCCGCAGGTTGGCGAGAGGGTAGCAACGACGGTGTGCACCGTGGTGTTGCGGTGTTTGCGTCCTATGACAGTGTGATTGCGCAAGTGGTAGAGCTGACCCTGAGCGCTAAGCGCGTAAAGATACAGCGCGTTGTCAGTGCGGTGGATTGCGGCACGGCGGTTAATCCCGATCTGGTCGAGGCCCAGATTGAGTCGGGTATTGTGTTTGCCTTGTCGGCGGCACTTTTTGGCGAAATTACGTTAGTTGATGGCGTGGTGCGGGAAAGCAATTACCATGATTACCGCGTTTTACGTATGTACCAGACGCCTAAAATTGAAACGGTGATCTTGCCTAGCGGCGAACATCCCGGCGGCGTTGGTGAGTTAGGCGTACCCTGTGTGGCACCGGCTCTGGCCAATGCATTGTTTGCGGCAAGTGGAGAGGTTTACAACTCATTGCCCTTCAGTAAATACGATTCAATTAGTTTTGATTAAGGAGGCAGGCGTGAAAAAAATATTACTGTCGTTTGCGCTCCTCCTGCCCGCGATGATAAGTGCCCAACCCTTGTTTGCGCCCATTGCAGAAGTGCTGAAACATCCGCGCTGCATGAACTGTCACACAGTGACGGATTTTCCCCGTCAGACTGACAGTCGGCGTCGTCATACGCAGCTGGTTGTGCGGGGAGTGGACGGCCATGGCGCGCCGACACTCCATTGCAGTGCCTGTCATCAGGATAAGAATGTGGCTGACGGCAAAGTGCCCGGCGCGCCGCATTGGCATTTGGCGCCGCTTAGCATGGGCTGGGAAGGGCTAAGCGACAGGGATCTTTGTCTTGCGCTTAAAGATACTAGCAAAAACGGTAATCGTAGTGTCGCTGATTTGGTTCGCCATATGGAGGTTGACGCTTTGGTGCTCTGGGGTTGGGCGCCGGGCGGCGGTCGCACGACACCGCCCTACGAGCATCCGCAATTTGTATCGCTTCTGAAAACCTGGGCCAATGCCGGAGCCCCGTGTCCCTAGTGAGTCGTCCCAATTAGTGTGGAGTGAATGCTTGTGGCAAAACTATTAATACTATTTGGCGCAGGGATTTTCGGTGTTCTAGGCACCTTGCATCTTATCTATACTTTTTTCGGCAATAAATTTGAAGCACGTGATCCGGCAGTTACCGAAGCCATGAAAACGACGTCTCCGTTTATTACGCGCGATAGTTCAATGTGGGATTGCTGGGTCGGCTTTAACGCAAGCCACAGCCTGGGCGCGATCTTGGTCGCTGCTGTCTATATTCCCCTGGCCCTGTATTATTTCGAGGTGCTTGAGCGCTCGCTCTGGTTTTCTGTTTTGCCTGTGGTCCTCGGACTGGTGTTCATGGGACTGGCTGCTCGCTATTGGTTCAAGATCCCCTTGTTGGGTGTAAGCATTGCCACACTCAGCTTTAGCGCTGCGTCGATTCTTATCAATAGTTGATCAATAAAAAGGGCAGCTACCCGGGAAGCTGCCCTTGACGATGGCTTCGAGCTGATTCGTACTTAGTCGATGTAAATCGGCTTTAATACATTCTCACCCGGCTCCCAATCCAGCACGCCAAAAGTCATGTACTTCTCATGGTGTGACTCGTGGAACTGCCACATGGAGCAGAGGCTGAATTTGTCATCGATGAGGACATCACGGCTGGTGTACTTTTGGGCTTCGCCCAAAAAGTGCTGCACCGAGTACAGGTAGCGCCCGTAGGCCATGCCGTTGCCGAATACATCCGGGCCGTGGTACTGGTGATGGTTTTCCGTGCGACTGCGTTCAAAAGAGAATTCGCGGTTAATCACACCTTCAATTTTCACATCCATACGCGCACGATTCAGGGTGATTGGCGTGTAGGTGATGCTAACCTGATTGACGCCAACTTTTTCCTGCTGCGGACTGTATACGTCCATCTCGCCGCGCCATACGCCGGCGTGTTTCTGCGGCAACATAAACACTTTCTTGCCGATTTGTTTTTCGGTTTCCAAAAAGTCGGCAACCATTTTTTGCGTTTCGGGATTGCTGTCGTGATCCTGGGTTTGAACATACAAGCCATTGAAGACCGCAGCTAAAGTATCGCCTTCAAAGAGTTGTGACGAGTAGACCTGTATGCCGCGTTCGGCGATGACGTGGTTGATGGTGCGCAAATTGGTATTCCAGCCGGGCGAGAAGTAGTTGGAATCGACCAATGGACCAAAGGGGCGGCCGGACCCGTAGAAATCCGGACCGGTATAGATGCGGTCCTGGTCCGAGTCTATAACGCCAAACTCGAAGGGGCCACATTCGAAACGGTTGCCAAGAGGCCCGGTTGCGTCGAAGTTAGTGTCCATCCAGTAGGTCGTGCGGCCGTCTTTGAATTCACTGGCGCGGGTAACCTTGTTTACACCCACGTGGGTTCCGTCGGGTGCAAATACCGCCGGATAGCCATGCCATTCACCGGTGATGCTTTTTTGCCACTCGCTGGGTTGTTTGTCGCTCATGTGCCGTTCCTTATGGTGATTTATTTGTTTCGATATTCTGCAACCAGCGGGTGTGTACCCGTGGCCAGTTCTTTGAGTTCTTTACCTGCATTAGTGTCGCCGCTGACGCTGGCTTTAATGAAACTGCAAATAGTTTTGGCGAGAAAGGCGCGTATTGCTGCTGCAGGCTGCTCGCATTCCCAATCAAGAAAGGGGCGACCGGTGGTGCCGTCGTCCGGGTCGAGAAAACAGAAATGATTGGCACCTTGTACGAGCAGCAAGTGGCTGTCGCCTCGCTTACAGCTCATTGCTTCATCGAAGGTGCGTGCGATGCGATGAGTGGGCGAGGCATCCACCGTGTCGCCGTAGCGATTACTGCTGGCAGCAATGACACCGTCTCGCGTTCCACCCATGATCAGAAAGGGGCGGTTGGAGGGCAGTGGCAACAATGTATCTTCGGGATAGCCGATGGCGGTTGCAGCGCCGGAGTGGGCGGCGTAACTAAAGCCGGCTTTTACCGAAGGAAACCAGTCGGCATGGGTATTGAGGAGTGATGCATTGCCGCCAGCCGAGTGGCCCCCCAGTATGATCTTATCGAGATCAAGCAAGCCGGCCAGCACGCCCTTGCTATTTTGTCGCTGTAGTTCTTCGAGTAGAGCGGGAATGGCCGGAGCAGAGGGTTTACTGCCGTAGGTGTCCGGCATTAATGCGCCCAGATCGAAGCCCGGGCTGAGGGCGACAAAGCCGGGCATGTCTTCCTTTATCCAGCCGTACACCAGGCTCACAATGCCGTTTTCCGCCAGGTGGCGGGCTAGCCAGGCGTAGCTTTCAGGGGGGCAATTGGAGCCGGGCATTAAAATAGCGACAGGGAAGGGCGCGCCGCTCTGCTCTGCCGGGATGTAGCCCATATTGCGCTCTTCGGCTGAATCACCGTAGTTTCCGGGGTAGTAGATTTTGCTGTATAGGCTATCGTAGGGCGGTTGCGCAGACTCGACCTTGATGCTGGTGAAAAACGCCCTGACGCTCATGCTTATTCGGGCCTTGGCAATTTGCGGTCCCGGCCCCAAAGCGCGGCAACCAGCTCGTCTGACAGTTCCTTGCCAAACAGGTTTTCAACGACGATATTGGCCGGGTCACCTTCGGTAATAGTGCGGCGAATCAATAGGTCGCGTTCAGCCTGTGCTGCTCGTAGTTCAGTGGCTACGGGCTTTGCCTCGTCAATCCAGCTTAGCCAGCGATCCAGCTGGGCATGGGCAACCTTGCGCAGCTCCTCTATTCCCTCGGGGCAATCCGGGCCGCCATAGACCAGGCTGCAGGGCGATTGGGCGACGCGCGTATACATGTGTCGGCTAATAAAGTGTTTGAACAGTTCGCTGCGCTCCCATTCGATATAGGTATCGTTGGGTGCGCCATTGTAGTATTTCTCGGCGTAATCGGGGTTGGTCCACAAATCCTTTCGTGGCATGTAGTCTTGGTAGAAAAACAGGTCGGGTGTAGTGCCCAGGGCAAAACCGAAATGGGGGACGTCGTACTTTGGCCCAAGATTGATTGTCAGGTGCATGTTGGTGAAGGAGGCTTTGGGGTTGCCGGTCCAGCTGTAAATCAGCCAGTCGATCTCCGGGCCCGTCCATGCACTCAAAAACCCGGCCGCGCCGTCTTTCCCGGTGTAATCACCTACGGAGCAGGGGTCTTGCTGCAGCTCAAAGCGGGCTTTTACTTTTTCGAAGAGTTCGGTGTTAATCGCCCACAATTGCTTAAAGGTTTCTTCGCGGTCGACGTTGCCTTGTTCTGCAACCAGCTCATCGATGGATTTAGTGATATGAGTCATGGGTGGCGCCTGTTGATGAAAATAAAAGACATAAAGATATAATGTTAGGTCATATTACAATAGGCTGTCGCTGCGGGCAAGCCTTTGGGCGATACTGCCAGGGCTATACAAGGCGGGCCAGAATTCAGGGTATAGCGTTCAGATACGAGGCTAAAGTAATCCGCTTTAATAATCGCTAATAGACAATTAGTGATTTTATGACATAATGATATACCAATAGTCTATATTTGGGCTCCGGTGCTGATCCTACGCAGTTCTTTCGACGTAGAGGGCCTGGTTCACTTAAACTCAATTGTCGCGAACAGTGCGGAGGTAGGTACGGTGTTAATTAATCTGTGGTACGTCGCCGAATGGTCAAAAACGCTCAAGGACGAGCCGGTACAAGTTAAAATGCTGGGCCAGAATTTGGTGTTGTTCCGAGATGATGCTGGCGTGGCGCATTGCCTGAGCGACGTTTGTATCCATCGCGGCGGTTCGCTGTCGGGTGGCGTCTGTATTGATGGCAACGTCGCTTGCCCCTATCACGGGTGGCAGTTTAGCGGTGAAGGGCAGGTTAAATTCATTCCTTCGGAAGGTCGCGATTTTAAAATTCCCGATCGCGCGCGTATAGACGCTTATCCGACAGAAGAGCGCTATGGCATGATCTGGGTGTTTCTTGGCGATTTGCCGGAAGAAGAGCGCCCCGAGATTCCACCCTTTCCCGAATATAACGATCCTAACTGGAAGGCGATCACCGACGAGTGGGTTTGGAAGGCCGAGGCTGCCCGGGTTATCGAAAACGGCATTGATCTGGCGCACGCCTCCTTTGTCCACCCGGTCTTTGGTCGTCCTGAAACAGCGGGCGACAACGAAATTTTGAAAGTCGAAAAAGACGATATGAATGCCATGTCGTGGAATGTCCAGTATCCGCCGCAGCTAAAAGGCGAGTTGGGTCTGCGTCGATTTATTCGTAAAGACCGGCAGCCAACGGAAACCATTCCGGGCTACCACATGTCGGGATACGTGGTGCGTATACAGATTAATCTCAATGCAAAGATGAGCATTTTGATGTTTGACTGCAATACACCGGTTGACGAGCACACCACGAAGACTTTTGCGACCCAGCTACGAACCTTCTTTAAACACGATCTCTTTGACGGGAATTCCCGCAAGCGCCTGCGCAAAGTCTTCAGGGAGGATGCGGCAATTATTGAGCGGGCTTCCCCAAATTATCTGCCTGAAAATTTGGCCAATGAACTCTCGGTTCAGGATGACCGCTTTATGAGCACTTTCCGTTCAGCGCGGCGCCGTTTGATCGAGAAGGGCTGGCAGATCGACTCCTATACGGTGAAACAGTACGAAGGGCGTAAGGTCTTTGCAATTCCTTCTCCCATGCGCCGCAGTCATCCGGATTTGAAGTGGGTCATGGAGGAAGTGCCATTGGTGCCGCCTGCAGCCAGTCTCGCCATTGGTGAGAATGAGGCCATGTCCTAGGTAAAGCCCGGGCGGATGTCGAGTTCGCCCGCTTGTTACAGCCCCTTACGTTTTTGCCCGAAATTTGTCAGTGTTTCGGGCTTTTTTTATGGTTCGGATTTACTTTCTTGGCGCCACACTCCGGACTTCGCTTGTTGCTCGTGTACTCTCCCGTTTGCCCCTCGGGGATCCCACTCATGTCGTTGCTGGCAGTTACCGGAAAGTCGGACACCCTCCGCTCTGAGTGTTCGTACAGCCTTGCCGTCCCGGTATAGTACTGTCGTTCTTAGGCGCGTATCAGGTCCGGTAAGCTGAATAAAGTCGGGTTCGTAGTAGCGCTGGCAGCTCTCGTTTAATTGGCGCGCAGTGTAGACGAGGGCGTCCGGACCTGCGGACATGCCGATATTGTCGTAAGCGCCTTCGCCGAGTGAGTTAAATACCAACAGGCCGTTTACCATGCGGCCGCTGAAGGTTTTTGCGGCGGCATTGCGGCCGCGAAAGGTGACATTGGTCTGAGTCATGATTTCACCATCAAAATCGATATAGACCAGATTTTCGAAAGGGCTGGGTCCCGGGCTGCCGGCGAGTGAGTCAAAGCTCAGCGCGCTGCCGTCGAGATTAAAGGTCTGGATTTTGTCGTGCCATGTTCCGCGCAAGCGCAGTAATGTTTCTTGCACGCTGTGATTGGATGGGTCGGTCATTTGCACTCCGCTAGTTTGGCTCTATGCAATTAGTGAAGTATAATGATATAACAATAAAACAAAAGCCGATGATAAATTCAGCGAGAGAGACGCAATGAAGACAGTGGTGATTACCGGCAGTACTCGAGGGATAGGTAATGGCTTGGCCGACAACTTTCTGGCCCTGGGTTGCAATGTCGTGATCAGTGGTCGGGGTCAGGCAGCTGTTGATGAGCAAATCGGACTATTGGCCCAGCGCTATGGGAGCGATCGCGTAGCGGGCATCGCCTGCGATATTACCCAGATTGAGCAACTGCAAGCGCTGTGGGATTGCGCGATCAGGCATTTTTCCAGGGTCGACGTATGGATCAACAATGCCGGCATGAGTTTGCCGCGCAAGCCACTGGACCAGCAGAGCGCCGAGGAACTAGCGCAGCTGGTAAACACAAACCTGACTGGTGCTTTGCTTGCCAGCAAGGTGGCTATCAGTGGGATGAAAAAACAGGGCTTCGGCCAGCTCTGGGAAATGGAGGGCTTCGGTAGTAACGGTGCGGTTCAACCGGGCATGGTGGCCTATGGTGCAAGCAAGCGTGCTGTAAACTATCTCTGTAAAGCGCTGCGCAAAGATGTTGCGGGAAGCGGCGTTCATATTTGTACGCTGAGTCCCGGTATTGTCATCACGGATTTGCTCCTGGGTGATTACGACACCGACAGTGAGCAGTGGAAAAAGGCCGAGCGTATTTTCAATATTCTCGGCGATAAGGTAGAAACGGTTACACCCTGGCTGGCAAAGAACATACTCGCTGCAAACAAGGACGGCGCGAAGGTCGCATGGCTAACCGGTGGCAAGGCATTCTGGCGGTTTATGACGGCTGGCTTCAACAAACGGGATCTCTTTGCCGACATCGGCTGAGCTCGCACTTTAGTTAATTTTGGGTAGCAAATAATGAAGAATTATCAGATGGCAAGTCGGGCGCGCATTGGCGTGCTCATTCCCTCGACCAATACCGGTGTCGAATACGATTTGCAGAAGCTAAGGTTGGATGGTGTGACCTGGCATCCTTCCCGTTTCTTTATTCGCCTGCGTAACTGGTCTGACGAGCAGGCGGCAACCGGTGACGATGCGAATACGGTGTTTGAGCGCTTTCTGGAGTTGATGCGTGACGATATGGCGCCGGGTATTGAAAATATTATGACCGCCCAGATTACGCATTTGATGCTGGGTATGTCAGCCGAAACCTTCTGGGGCGGCATGGAAGGGAATGTCGAATTTGAAAAAAACATTCAAGATCAAATCGGTGATCTCAGCATGACCACAGGAGCAGGTGCCACCCGAGATGCTTTGACGAACTTCGGCGTTAAAAAAATATCGGTCATCACGCCCTATCCGCCTGTCGGCGATGACAATGTACGTCGCTTTTTTGATGAAATAGGCTTTGAAGTAAAGCATGTTGTCGGTTTGAACTGTTCGTCAGCGACTTCTATTGCGGAAACGCCCATCAAAGACGTTATCGACGCGGTTAAAAAGGCAGATGGTGACGATGTTGACGCGATTATTCAGTGCGGCACGAACCTATCGACAGTTGATATTTTCCCTACGCTGGAGCATTGGCTGGAGAAGCCATTAATCCCGATCAATATGGCGACCGTGTGGCATGCTTTGCGGGCTTGCGGAGTTAACGATCGTATTACCGGCATGGGTCGATTGCTGGAAGAGTTTTAGCGCGCAAGATTCGGATGGTGTCGTTTGACCTGCTGTTGTGAGCGTTCAGATGCCAAGTAAGGTCGTCGAGGAGGCGTTGCTTTCTTCATAGAAGCAGAAGGTGTTATTGCTCTCTTTGGCTATGTAGAGCGCTGCATCTGCATTGCGGCACAGTGAGTCGATCGTTCTTCCGTCTTTGGGAAAGGTAGCTATGCCGGCACTGGCGGTTACACGGTGCCTGATGCCATCCACTTCAATAGGGTGCTGCAGCGTGTGCACTACACGCTCCACAATTTTGGCTACGATCTGCTGGTCCGTGACATCCGTGAGTAGCAGTACAAATTCATCTCCACCAAAACGCGCCACCATATCGTCTTCACGGGTTATAGCTTGCAGGCGATGGGCTACCGCCTCCAGTAATGCATCGCCTACATGGTGGCCATAAGAATCGTTGACGGGTTTAAATCCGTCGAGATCGATGTAACTTAAGGCAATCGTGCTTTTTCTTTGTTGGGCTGATGCTAATGCTTGTTCGAAATACGAGAAAAATTGAAAGCGGTTGGGCAAGCCTGTCAGCATGTCGTGGTGCGCCTGGTATTGATAGCTGTCACGCTCCTCTTGCAGGCGACGTTGGAGGTTTTGGTACATAAGTTCATAGAAAACCAGTGCGACGACTCCCATGAACATCAGCAGGAAAAAGAAGACGACCTCTAAAAAAGCTCGTTGATCAGCTTGCTTTAGGAGCTGTATGGAGAAGGCATCGTGCCGGGAGAGGACGTAGGACAGGGTGCACAGCATTACGGTGGCGCAAACCCAAGCCAGCCCGCCACGCAAGCCGAACAATACAAAGGCGAATAGGGGCGTGAACAGGGTCAGTTGGGGAACGGGTGAATCAACAAATCCGCCCGTGAGTTGCGTCGCAGTAATATTGACGCTGAGTAAAAAGCCAAAGGTGATGTGTGCTGCGAGCTTGAAATTGCCGCGCCAGCTCAATACATAATAAGCACTGAGATAGCCGCTGAAACAAAACAGAACGACAGCCAGCCCGACCTTAAATTCGGTTGAGCCGTAGCCAAGCATGTGGCCGCCTAGAGGCACGACCATTAGACAAATAGCCATGCACGAGAGAATCAAGGTCAGTAGTAGATAGCCACGCAAATAGAAATCCGGGTTGTCCCTGATATCTGCTGGTATACGACGATCTGCAAACCGGATAAATCGGTTTTCCGACTCCATACGCACTAGCACTCTTAATTTATTATTATCCCGTCCCTGGTGTTTTCTGAGAGCTGGTCAGAAAGCGCGCGTATTGTATATTAAATCACCGTCAAGTTTGTAGGGAAAACTTGAGGAGTGGCGATGTAAAGGGGGCGGGATGCGAGGCGTACGACCCCGCCATAGCAAAAATGCTAGGCGGGGCAATTGGTTAGCTGGCCGGGTTCCTGTTTGGATTAGCCCTTGGCAATTTCGACTACAGGCGCCTTTACTTTGGATTTTACCAGTAGCGCCCAAATGAAGACGACGAACGCGAGTAGGCCGAAGAAGACGAAGGGCCCTGATTCGCGCCAGTGATCGAACAGGTAACCACCAAACTTAGCGGCTACGAGTATGCCTATGGCACCGCACATATTAAAGCAGCCGTTGACGGCACCGCGGATCTTGGGTGGCGCTTGTTGGGCTATCAATACGCCACTGGTAATGATCCCGCCAACTTCGCCCAGTCCAATCAGAATGGCGCAAAAAATCATGCCACCGCTAAAAGGGTTTTCGATAAAGTAGGTACCGCCATAGCCGGCAAATGAAACCAATAGTGCGATTGCCAGTGCGTGGACGCGATTGATTTTGTCGGACAGGATGCCAAACAGCGGGGCGCCGATTAGCGTAACGCCCTGCGCTATGCCAACGATCATGCCGGCTTTGGCGAGAGCTTCACCGCGACCAAGGCCGGCGACGGTGGTGCCGTAATTGGCCAGCCAAAGCGTAAAAAAAGTGCCCACGATGGCGAGATTGCCACGCGATACAAAAGCTGCGCCGTAGGATAGGGCAATGCCGGGGTCTTTGGCCGCCCGAAATCCTTCTACCGTCAATTCGCGCAGGCTGGGCGATTTTTCCTCAGTTTCGTTTTTAATGTGGGATTTGAGCCCCAGCCACATAATTACCGCAACGACTGCCGCGACAACTGCGACAATCAGGTAAGCGCGCTCACCGGCGGCTTGCGAATCAAGTCCCTGTGCCTGAAATATGCTGGGTAGGCGCAGTAGAAAAAATACGGTGATCATCGCGCCTATACCATTGCAGACACCGAGAAAGCCGGTCGCCTTACCTCGACTATTGTCGGCTATGTAGTCTGCCAATATGGTGAAGGTCATTACGCTGAATGCTGATACCCCGACGCCAAATATCACGCGGTAAGCTAGTAGTTCGTAGTAGGTGCGGGCTTGCGGGTAGAGCACTATGGCAATTGCCATAATGCCAAAACCTGCGGCCATTACCGGCTTTCGACCAACTTTGTCGGATAGCGAGCCCCAAAATCCAACCGCCAGAATAATCGCGATCTCTCCCCAGAACGCAATATTGCCGCTGACGACGCCCTGTTTTTCCTGCGGGATGTTAAGGAATT
Organism: Litorivivens sp.; assembly: GCA_041625575.1. GTDB lineage: Bacteria > Pseudomonadota > Gammaproteobacteria > Pseudomonadales > Spongiibacteraceae > Litorivivens. Next base: position 22,343 of record JBFJTG010000025.1, on the reverse strand, counting down.
CCGACAGTAGGTAGGGCTGCATCTGTGGCATGAAGGTCGCCAGCATAATGCCGACAACGCAAGCCAAGTAGAATGTCGAAAGATTGCCGCCGCCGACATTGGGTAGCAGCTGCAGTCCGATGAAACGGTTCCCGCCTCGAAGATCGCTCATGATGGGTTGCTCGCCTTTTCTTTTCTTGTGAGTTGGTAGGCAGCGAGGGCGAGGAAGCCTTGGGCGCCTGCGTTTATAAATTCTTCAAGCCACTGGATACTTTCGGATTGGTCGCCGCTGCGGGCGAGGCCACTAAGCACAAATGTGGTAATGAGGTTCAATAAAAATAGGCTCGCTATGAGTCGCTGCTTGCGCTTCCAGGAGTAGCGGCTGATGCGAATAATCATTGCCGTGTTAAAAACGGTAGTCAGTGCGACTAAGGCGAGAAACCAGCCCCGGGGATGGTCGCTGAGCATTGCTGCACTAAGAGGGCAGGCTAGTGTGAGTAGCAGGCTGATAAGCAGCAGTTTGTCGCGCAGCGGTGGTATAAAAAGTTGGGCTGATGTTCGCCAGACACCGACAAACAAGAGGGCGAAGCCGGGGGTCATCAGCAAAAACAGATTATGGTTTAGCTGATCAACAGATTCTCCTGAGATGGCAATAATCAGTTTCCAGCTGGCTTTGGATAAGCCGCCGCATACCACGAGTGCACCGCCAATTGCCAACAGGCGGGTGTTTTGGGGGGATTTCAGTCCCGCCCAGCGCCAGAGCCAGTACCAGCCCAGAGCGGAAAGAACAATAGGCACATAGTCGAATAGCGCCAGTGAAAGACTGTAGTTATACACGTTGATTGTCCCTGTTATCTGTGCGGTTTTATGCTGCGTGTTGACTTAAAAGGTATAATGATATTAGATTATAACAAATCAAGCGCGCAGACCAGTTTTACGGATGCGAACTTGCCGGGGTAAGTGTTGGGGGATGCTTGCTGAACTTGGTGATTCAAGTGATTAATTTAGGTATAAAACATGTATGTGAAATCGCGATATTCAGTAGTACTGCCCGCTTTGGTGGTGTTGTGCAGCTTTTCAATGAGCGCTTTAGCGCAGGAACCGGCATCAAAAAAACGCGCAGCAAGAAATTTGGCGGTAGAAGAGGTTATCGTTACCGCACGTAAGCGGGACGAGTCGATTCAGGATATCCCCGTAGCCGTTACCCCCTTCACGGCCGATTCGATGAATCGACGTGGCTTCTCGGGTCTGGACGATATTGCGGCCGCCACCCCGGGCTTTACCTATGAAGGTTTTATTACCGGAGGAAACCACGGCAATGCGGTAATCCGCGGTCTCGCACAGCAATTTACTACTTCGCGAATTCAGAACGTGTCCTTCTTCATCGACGGTGTTTATCTCCAGCGTCAGAGTATGCTTAACCTGGGCATGATTGATATGGAGCGGGTCGAGGTCATTAAAGGGCCCCAAAACGCCCTGTTTGGTCGCAACGCCTTTGCCGGCGCGGTGAATTACATCACAGCCAAGCCCAAGGCGGAATTTGAGTCCTATATAAGCGCAACCGTCGGCGACAACGAGCGCGAAGATGTCAAACTTAGTTTCAATGGTCCGGTCGCCTTTGACGGTCGATTGTTAGCAAAGGTGACCGCGGGCTTTAGCAGCTACGATGGTCATACCAAAAATGATCACCCAATGGCTGATGCAGACCCGACTGGTCCGACCACGACGGGAAATTTGGGCGGCTGGGACGACGAAGTCTACTCACTGGTGCTGGCCTACGAGCCCACCGATGCGCTGATGCTTCGCTCCAGCTACTACAAAAACAAGGCGATAAAGGAAACGGGTCCCGGCTACAGTATTTCCGGTGTAAACGCTGCCCGCTTTGGTTTTCGTCGCGACGACCAACTTGATTTGAACTGTAACTGGCGCACGGTTAATGATATCGGCAATCCCTCGCCGAATGCGGCCCATTCAGGGTTTTCAGCTTGGTGTGGCGAACTTCCTAAAACAGCCGCGGGCTCCATGGGGCCCCGTACCATCGACGGTGTTGTTATCGATCCGCGTGGAATCGGCCAGGTTGCGACTACCGAAGTCGTAACCTTTTCCAGCGACTACAGCCTCTCCGAAAACTGGAGCGCGCACTACCTGCTCGGCTTGGCCAAGCATGACACCTTATCAACCGGAGGTCCGGGTGGAGAAGACCCCTTGGTCGGCCGCGGTATAGCCGTTGATACTGCCGTTTACGCCATAGATAACCAAAACCCTGCAGCTTACAAATTCGCAAATACTTTTAGTGGTCGGCCGAATTCCGAACTCGACGCGTTTTCACATGAATTTCGCTTCGATTATGACAGCGGTGACAGGCTGCGAGGCAGCTTTGGCTTGTACTATGCCGTGACGGAAGATCGCGAGTTTTCCACCGTTTATATCAGTGATCTGTGTGCCGGCGACACGCCCGAGCACAGAGCAAATTGTAGCAAGCCTCTGTCGACGCCATCTTCAGTGTTGCCCGACCCCGGTGAGTTGACGACAGGTGTCGTGTACGACCAGGTTACCCGTCAGCACCATAATGCGCGACTGGAAGACACAAGTTTTGAAGATGAAATCCTCGCGGCTTTTTTCTCTGTTTCCTATGTGTTGACTGACAATCTGGATGGCACTTTCGAGGCCCGTCTTACCCAGGAGGATAAAAGTGTTGAACGGCATACCGATCCTTTTGGTTTGACCTTCGGTCAGTCGATCACTTATCGGCTCCCGCAGCACCCGGTTGCGCCCGGCTTGGCCGATACAGTCACCAGTACAATTATTGTACCCAAGGACGACGAGCAGTTTGTTTACGCCACACCACGTGCAATTCTGAACTGGACCCTGAACGACGATCAGATGCTATACGCCTCTATCGCGAAAGGTCTGAAGAGTGGTGGTTTTAATAACGCGGAAAGCAAGTCGCAGCTTGTATACGACGAGGCGACTAACTGGACTTACGAACTGGGTTCCAAGAACAAATTCCTGGATGGCGCGTTTACCCTGAATGGCGCTTTGTTCTATATCGACTGGAGCGGCCTGCAGGGGTCGATTCCACCGAATTCGGCGACCCTGTCTTCATCAGATGTCGTGACGAACATCGGTAATGCCACCAGCATCGGTATAGAGCTGGAAGGTGTGTACAGTGTTAATCAGTACTTTTCGCTTGATTTTGGTTTGACCTACAACGACGCAACCTACGACGATGGCGTAAAGTACTCTCCCGGTCGCAGCACGGCATCTACAGGTACCGGTTGTGATGGCGTTACCTGTCCCTCAGATGGCGACGTTGGCGGTAATCAGTTGGCACGGGGTTCGAAGGAGCAGTATTCGCTGGGCCTGAATCTGTATAACAATTTCGACTCGGGTTGGGCGATGACCGGACGCTTGGATGCAAACTACCAGTCAAAGCAATACTTAACGCCGCTAAACCTGGGCTGGGTTCCCTCTCGTACAGTCATGAATGGCTCGATAGGCTTGTTGAGCCCGAATGACAATTGGGATGTTTCCTTGTGGGGCAAAAACCTTACAGACGAAATCTATCCGGGGAATGCCTTTGTCATCGGTGTATTCAACCAATATATGGTTGGTCTGGGTGCGCGCCGTAGCTTTGGCGCTACCCTGAAGTACAGCTTCCTTTAAACACTGTGCGCGGCCGTATCGGCCGCGTAATCTAGTCTAATGTATTGATTAAAAGCGGGAGTCCAGAGTGGGTAGTGACAGTATTCGAGCCGCTGCAGCGCAGTTTCATGTCGGTAGCGATATCGCTGTCAATCTTGCCAGCTGCTTGCGAGTGCTCGACAAAGCGGCCGAGTGTAAACCTCAGCTTGTGGTGCTGCCGGAATTTTGCAATCACTTATCCTGGTACGATAACGCCGAACATTGTTACGAAGTCTCGTTAACACTGGACGGCGATTTTCTGAAAGCGATTTCCGATAAGGCTAAAGCGATTGGCGCCTTCGTTGTTGTCGGCGTGACACTTCGGCGCGAGAATTCTGCTGTATCGGGCAGTAATATTTTGTACTCCCCGGAAGGCGAGTTGCTCGGTATTAGCGATAAGCAGGTTTTGATTGGCCACGAAAACGATTTTCTGAAGCCTGCAACGACACCCGGCGCAGTCGTTGATACTGACATCGGTCGACTCGGATTGTATATGTGCATGGATGGCGTGCTGAACGAAACGCCGCGCTGTTTGGCACTCCGCGGCGCGCAGGTTCTGTGTAACAGCCTGAACTCCTTCGCACCCGATGAAGGCTCCATGCATATCCCCGTGCGGGCTCCTGAAAACCGGGTGTTTGTTGTGGCTGCAAACAAGGTGGGACCTTTGGTTCCAGAAGCGATGATGGACGGCATCAGCGCCGCGACCAATATCCCCGTCGAGTTTTTGAATGGCGCAGGTGAAAGCCAAATTGTTGCGCCAGACGGCACTGTGCTGGCGATGGCAAAGACGCGCGATGAAGAAGTGGTGTTTGCAGATTTTTGTCCGGCGGATGCTGATCGCAAGCTCAGACCTGACGGCACCGATGTTTATCGCAGTCGTCGTCCGGCTCTATACGCTGCATTGGGTGAGAATCCCGCGGGGCAGCAACTTGCAGCATTCTCGGGCCCGGAAAGTTTGCAGGTCTCGACCCTGCAATTAAGTTCTACCGGCTTTTCTGCCCTTGCAGAAGCCGTATCAGCAATAGCCACCACCGAGTCTGCTTTAATCGTTTTGCCTGGTTTGTGCCTGCTCGATGCTCCTGGCACCGAAGCAGCACTTGCCCAAAGCCAACTAGTGATAGAGGCAATAGCCGGCCAGTGTGGTGAGCGACTTGTTGTGACCTCATTGGTACTTGCTACACCATCGGGCGGCCGCCAGCACGCGGCAGTCTTGATTGATAAGCAGGGTCTACGATTTTCTCAGGGGCAGGTGCATTTCAGTGAGCGCTTCTCATGGTCAGAACTTTCTGAGGGCTTTGACAGCTGTGATCTGCCTGTTGGACGCCTGGGCTTGATGGTGAGTGACGATAGTATTTATCCGGAGTCGGCGCGACTGCTGGCTATGCAAGGCGTGCAGATTATGGCACTGCCCTTGATGCCGCTTGAGGCCTGGGAGCTGCGAACCGGGCTGTTCGAAAGAGCGGGAGAGAACAGAATGAATCTGATTGCCGCGACTCAACCTTCTGAATTGGGCGTTAGTACTATCGGTGCACTGCAGCAAGACTTTACGATTTTCGGGGAATGGAAAGAGCGAAAGTTCGATGGTGTTTTGACGCGACCGATCGCCACACTAGCGACGACAGACGCGGGCATGACTAGCGCTACGATTTATCCGCGCTGTGCCGAAAACAAGGTCGTTTCGCACCGCACGCACTTGCTCGATAATCGCCCCTGGCATTTGCTCGAGCCGCTTACCAAAACTGCATAGCTTAAATTGGTAGCTCGCGTTTACGCGCTGCCAGTTCATAAAAATACCTATTGAGGATGCCTTATGTCACTGCCCAAAGACTTACACGACCACGTTCTGGATCGAATTGTTGGCTCGCTAGGAATGAAAGAAGTACTCGGTGCAGACGGCGGACCCTTTCTGCCGCTGGAAAGTCAGGTGCCTGTCGCACAAGGCAGTGTCGGTCATATGCGCAAGTTTACGGGTGGCCCGCTGTTTCAGGTTGTCACCTCATCGATAGTGGTGCCCGCCATTCATTTGGACTCGCATATGATTTTTGCTTTTACGCCATCCGATAGCGCAGTTCCGCACTACACGGTTGATTCGGTGAAGGCGGGCGAGCACCACGCCTTTCATTTGGATCTTATTCCGCGTGTTGATATTGGGTCGCGCCTGAATTACCTCAACGAAGTTTATCAGCCGCTTACCGAAGCATGTACCGCGGCTCGTGAAATTGAGGGATTGACGATGGCGCATTTGTCTCCGCGTCAGTACGCCATAATGTCGCCCTGGATGTTGGCTAACCGTGCGACTGCCGAAGCTTTTACTGAAATACGTAAAACCGTAGACATCTATCTCGATCATTGGTTTGAACTTCTTGAAAAAGGTATTTCAGCTCAAGCGCTGGAGGATGTGAGCGCGGACGAATTGATTGCCCGCGATAAGCGTAATAAGGCAGCTATTTTCAACAAAGATGTCGACCCCGTATGGCAGCAGATTGAGCCATTGGTAGGCAGCGATGCAGCGAACAAGCAAATTGAAACACTGCGCGAAGTGAGCGCTTGAGATTTGCAGGTTTTGGCCGAAAAAATTCAGTTTGAGGGTTACACGTGAGTAAAATGATATCCGAGTTGCTGGTCGAAGACCTCAGTAACGATGAGCGTGAAAGGGCAGAGCGCGTCGAAAGTATTTTGCCCGTGCTGCGCGAACGCGCAGTCGACACTGACCGCAAGGGTGAGTTTAATACCGACAATGTAAAGCTTCTTAGCGACGCGGGCTTGCTCGGTTTGGTGGTGCCCAAAGAATACGGCGGCCTCGGTGGCGGCTTGCGTGATTGGGCGGCGGCTTGCTTTGCTATCGGAAGTGTTTGTCCTTCTACTGGCTTGGCCTATTTTTTCCATAACACCTCAGCCTCGCGCGGCACACTGGCCTTGTCTGCTCTGGATGAAGGTCTGTTTAGTGAAGAAGAGGCGCCCAAAGTGCGTGCCTTTGCTGAAAAAGTGCTTTATACGATGGGTCGTGACGGCAAGTGGCTTGCCAACTACGCCAGCGAGTCGGTCAAGTCAGAAAAATCTGCTATTACTATTACCACCGAGGCCAGTCCGGTCGAAGGTGGCTACGTTCTCAACGGTGAAAAGTCTTTTGGCTGCGCAACCGGTATTGCCAACTATTATCTTGTAACGGCTGGCCTCAAGGGCGTAAAAGACGCGGCGGCGCTGTGCACCTTTATTGTCGACAGGGACGCGCAGGGTACTCGTGGCCGCATTGAATGGAATGCGCTCGGTATGCGCGGAACCGCTACCGAAGGCTTGGTGCTGGACAATGTGTTTGTGAAGGAAGAAGACGCGCTCGCGATTCCCGGCGCTTTCGCCCGTAGTTGCCAGATGAGTCGTTCCAGTTTTGTGGGCAATCAGGTGGCGGCTTCGGTAATTTATTTGGGGGCCGCTGTTTCGGTTTATCAAACTGCGGTCAAAATGCTGCAAGACAAGAAGTTTGTCGATACCGGTAAGTCAGTGGGTACCGGTCCATTCCAGCAGCAATTGGTTGGTGAAATGTACGCCGACTTGCAAACAGCCTTGCTGTGGGCCCGGCGCCAGATTCAAATTGAAAGTGCAGAGCCAGCCATCGTGTCCAAAGACGAGGTGGTTAAATTCTGGCGTACTTGCAAAGGGCAAGTGGCTGAATACAGCTTCAAAGTTGGTATTGCCGCCCTTAAATGTGCCGGAACCTCGGGCACAATGTTTGATACACCGTATTCTCGTGCACTGCGCGATCTGGCCATGGGTTTGGTTCAGGCCTTCCCCGCTGAGCGTGGTCGGCTTGAGACTGCCAAGCTGATAATCGAAGGCGAGGAACAGCAGGCCTTCGGGAAGGCCTAATGGAAATCAAAAACTATAGTGACGGTAGTTGGCAGCAGCCCAAATTAACGCTAGCTGCAAGCGTGTGCGACGCCAGCACCGGTGACGAACTGTTTGTTCAGCGCGCGAGTGATGCGGATCAGATTGAGCAGGCCATTCAAGTTGCGGTCGCCGCTTACAATCGCGCTGATTGGTCAACGCTTTCGGCGCAAGATAAGGCGGGGGCATTGGAGCGCATTGCCGAAAAAATTGCTGCTCGCGCCGACGCCATAGCGATAGCTGATGCCCGATGCACAGGTGTGATCCTTTCCTTTACAAAGGTGGTCGCGTCTATCTGCTCGGCGGCATTCAAGTCAGCAGCAACCATGTTGCGTGAGAATACGCAAAATACTGCTTTCGAAGGTCCGCACGGAGCCGTCGAAGTAGAGCGTTTACCCTTAGGCCCGGCTGCCGTTATAGCACCCTGGAATGCGCCTTCGGGTATTCTCTGTCACAAACTAGCGTCGGCACTGGCCGCAGGCTGCCCGGTCATCATCAAGCCATCTGAATGGGCACCGGAATCTGCACAGCTGATTGTCGAGGCTATTGTCGAGGCTGATTTACCCAAGGGTTTAGTGCAATTGCTTCACGGCGACGGCAAAACAGGCGCCGCACTGGTGGGTGATGCGCGCATAGCGGCAGTTTCTTTTACTGGCGGATTGCAAGGAGGCTTGGCGGTTGCTGCTGCGGCTGCGCGCGATATCAAGCCTGCGCAACTTGAGCTCGGTGGCAACAATCCGGTAGTCGTGCTCGAGGATGCAAATATTGAAGCTGCAGCTGATGGTGTTGTGGCCGGTCTTACGACACTGAATGGTCAGTGGTGCAGGGCGCTGGGTCGATTGCTGGTGCATCAATCGCGTTACGCGGAACTGATGGAGGTCGTGCGCAAGCGCCTGAAAGATGTTCGCATAGGCAATGCGCTTAATGCAGACAGTGCCATGGGGCCTGTAGTCCACAAGGCACATCTAAAGCATATTCATGAAGCAATCGAACGTTACTGTGCTTTAGGGGCAGAAAAAGTCTGCGAAAGCCAGCTGCCTGAATTGAATGGTAACTTCATAGCGCCGACCTTGCTTACCGGTCTGAAATCTAGCGATGCTCTGGAAGAAACATTTGGCCCGGTTGCAACCGTACATACCTTTGCGACTGACGAAGAAGCCATAGCGCAGGCGAACGAAACGCCTTTCGGTTTGGCCGCCTATGTCTTTGGCGAGGAGCAACATGCCTGGCGGCTTGCCCGCAATATTCGAGCAGGTAATATCAAAATCAATGCCGTGAGTATGTTGAATTTGCATCCGCTTGCGCCACGCCCGGCCTGGGGTTTGAGTGGCTTGGGCGACGAGGGCGTGCGCGAAACCTTTGAGTTTTTTCGCGGTACACGCATCATTGGCGTTGCTGGGAGGCCGGCCTAGTGGATACAGGATTGCTGATTGGGGGCCTTGAAGCTCCAGCTGCTTCCGGCCTGACCTTTGATGTTTATGCGCCGGCAAGCCAGCAACTACTGGGCACCGCCGCTCGGGCAGACGCCAGCGATGTAGATCGCGCCGTCGCAGCGGCCAGATTGGGTTTCGAAACTTGGTCGGCATTAACACCTGGCGCTCGTGAGGCTGCTTTACTTAAAGCCGCGGACTTGATGCAGCAGTTTGGCGAAGAGCGCTATCTCGATGCACTTATCGATGAGAGTGGTTCAACCATCACGAAAGCACGCCATGAAATCCACTACACCGTTGATCTACTGCGAACTGCAGCGGGTGAAGTCCGGCGTTTGTACGGCGATACCTTCCCGAATGATAAAGCTGATCGCATCTCCATGGTATTTCGCGAGCCTTTGGGGGTGGTGGCTATCGTGTCGCCCTATAATGCGCCGCTCGCACTGCTGGCAAAAATGACTGCATTTCCCCTCGCAGCAGGCAATAGTGTTGTGATCAAGCCCTCCGAAGAAACGCCACAGATTGCAATCGCCTTCGGTAAATTGTTAGTTGAAGCGGGTATACCGCCCAATACGGTCAACGTTGTTACCGGTTTTGGCGCAGATTGCGGCGCGCCTCTGGTTTCCCATCCGGATATTAATGGCATTGCACTCACGGGCTCGACGGCAACCGGCAAAGCGATTGGCGCCCAGGCGATGCAGAATATGCGCCGCGTGCAACTGGAGCTTGGGGGCAAAAGCGCGCTCCTGGTTTTGAAAGATTTCGATCCCGTCAGGGCGGCGGATATTGCTGTGCAGGGCATGTTCAATCATGCGGGTCAAATTTGTATGGCGAATTCCCGTATTGTCGTCGAAGCGTCAATTTTCGACGAATTTTGCGCGGCCCTGAAAAAGGCCTGCGAAGCGCTGCCTCTCGGCGACCTGCGTGATAGCACTACGGCCTACGGCCCGCTGATTAATAAGCGGGCGCTAGACAAGGTTGTTGAGCATCAGCGCGATGCTTTGGCGGCCGGGGCAAGGCTGTTAACTGGCGGAGCCATTGAGTCCGGTTTGCGCTACCAGCCGACAGTTATAGTATCGCCCCCCAAAGACAGCAGTATTTGGCGCGACGAGAGTTTTGGTCCTATCACCAGCGTCGTGAAAGCGGCGGATTTGGATGAGGCCATACATTTGGCCAACGACAGCGAGTTCGGCCTTTCTGCGGCCGTGCTTACGCGCGATATTGTTGCCGGTTTTAAAGCAGCGCGCGCAATTCGCAGCGGCGCAGTCCATATTGGCATGCATTCATTTCAGAGCAATGCGATGGCGCCGGTTGGTGGTCTGGGTTTATCAGGAATAGGGCGCAGTGGCGGACATTACAGCACGGAAGAGTTTACCGAGCTGAAGTGGATTAGCGTGGAGCTTGGCTAGGTGAGTGTGACTATCCGTAAATCCTATGTCGATCTTGATGGCATCCAGTTGCACTACCGCTCGGCAGGCAGAGCGGATTTGCCAGTGCTGCTCATGTTGCATCAAAGTCCGAGCAGCTCGGTTATGTTTGAAGGGTTGATGGCCGAGTTACACGAACATTTCTATATGCTAGCTCCGGATACTCCGGGATTCGGGATGAGTGACCCTCTATCGGCGCCCGCGACAACGAGTGCCTACGCGACGGCTATTAATGCTTTTATGCAGGCATTGAATGTGAGCGCGGCAGCTGTTTTCGGTCATCATACCGGTGCGGCTATTGCCGTACAGTTGGCCTACGATTTTCCCGCTCAGGTAAGTTCACTGGCTTTGTCCGGTCCAACGCTTCTGAGTGAGGCACTCAAGACTGCGCTGCCGGAAAAAGCAAAAGCTTTTCCAGAAACCGAAGATGGTAGCCACTTGTTAGCCATGTGGCAGCGAATGCGCGACAAGGAACCTGATGCACCGCTGGAGCTGAGTTTGCGCGAAACCTTGCTGGGGCTCGCGGTCGGTTCGGCTTATCCGGATGCCTACCGGGCGGTTATTGAGCAGGATTTTGAAGCTCAGTTAGCTGCCCTGAATTTGCCTGTACTGGTTTTTGCGGGCGACGGCGATCCCTTATATTCGCAGCTTGATGCTGCGCTGGCTGTCTGTCAGCAGGGTAGAAAGGCGGTGCTGCCTGGTGCCCGCACATACGCCTGCGATTTGTTTGCCCCTGAGATAGCGCAGATGCTCAGGGACTTTTTTCTTGAACAGGGTGATAGGGAGCGCGTTTCCTGATGGATCTACAGCGCCAGTCCATAAGCTTGGGTAAGCGACCCGCCTTGATTCTTGTCGACATGATTAATGGCTTCACCGATCCGGCCTGTCCGCTGGGGAGTGATTGTCCAGACGTTATTGCGGCCAATGCGGAATTGCTGGCGGCCTTTCGCCTTCACAAGTTCCCCGTTTTTTTTACAACCGTTGTTTATCGAAATGCTTCTCAGGCCCGAGTGTTTCGAGCTCGTTTGCCTGCACTCGAATGCCTGACGCCGGAATCAGAGTGGGTGAAAGTACACTCTGCACTAACGCCCTTAAGCCACGAAGCGTTGATTGAAAAGCAGTGGGCCAGCTCCTTTTTTGGCACTGACCTGCAAGAACGCTTGCGTGCTGACGGCGCGGATTCTCTTGTGGTAACCGGTTTAACAACCAGCGGTTGTGTGCGTGCGACCGTACTGGACGGCCTCCAAAATGACTATCCGGTGCTGGTACCGCGCGAAGCCGTAGGTGATCGCAATGCCGAGGCTCACGCGGCAAATTTGCACGATATGCACGCCAAGTACGCAGAGGTTGTCGGCGTCGCCGAGGTGCTGGAGATACTGCCCAAGGTTTAAATGGGGTGTGGCAAAAGATATCAATTTTACCTACGCATAGGCGCGAGGAAATTATTTAGCTATAATGTTATAGTTTTAAGTATTTCAGCGAGTTAGCGCGTTCAGCAATCGTTTTATTTGTTGTAGCGCACGGGGGAAAGATATAGATGAGCAGCCCAATCGAAAAGTTATTCAGCAAGCGTGATCTTGAGTTATTGCAAAGCGAGGCACCAACGCCTCTCTACTTCCAAATGTACAGTTTGTTAAAAAGTCGAATCCTCGATGGTTCGATTGCTCACGGTATCCAGATGCCTACCGAGCAGCAATTGGCAGAAATGTTCGGCGTATCACGTATCACTGCCAAGCGGGCTATGGATGAGCTCGCCGCGGACGAATTAGTTGAGCGCCGTCGGGGCAAGGGCAGCCACGTTACACACCACTATGAACCAGAGCCCGTTCAGGCGCCGCTTGTCGGAATGCTGGAAAAGCTGGCGAGTATGGGGCGTCAGACTCGTATCAAGGTTTTGGATGTGGAAAAGGTGATCCCGCCAGCGGACATTCGTGCTGAACTGGATTTGGCCAAAGGTGAAAAAGCTCACCGCGTTATTCGGGTGCGAAGCAGCGAGGAAGGTGAGCCTTTTGCCTATTACATTAGCTGGACGGTTGGCATTAAAAAGGGTTTTTCCAAGCGCGAACTGGAAAGCAATGTGCGTCTGGACACGATTAAGGAAAACGGCTTGATTCTGTCCAAGGTGGACCAGTATTTGGGCGCCGAGGCAGCAAATAACGAGGTTGCTCGCGAGCTGGAAATGAAGGCCGGCGCACCGACGCTAACCCTGGTCCGTCACTCGTACACGAATGACGGGAAGTTAGTCGATATTTTGTTCTGCCAATACAATCCGAAACGATTCCAGTATCGGATGAGTTTGAGCATGAACGATTATCACAGCGAGTAAAGAGTGTATTGTAGTTTTCTTTCGACAACGAAAACTGCGATCGCACACTTTAATCGTAGAAAGCAGAACCACCGACAATTAATAGCAACAGTACGTAGCGGAGGAGCGGGGGCTCTAATAGCGACGTTTGTTGTGATATCGACAAAGGTATTCCAATGAGTGCTACAGAACCCGTAATCGTGGCTGGAGCTGGCCCCGCAGGCTCGGTCGTTGCCCTGTATCTGGCGCAACACAATATTCCCGTCATCCTATTGGAGATGCATAAATCCCTGCCAATAGATCTCCGCGCCTCGACTTTTCATCCACCCTCGCTGGAGATGCTGCACAGTTTAGGCGTGACCGAGCGGATGTTGGCGAAGGGTTTGAAAGTCGACAAGTATCAGTACCGCGATCGACGCACAGACGAAATTGCCGAATTTGATATGGCCTTAATCGCAGACGAAACGCCGTTTCCGTTTCGTCTGCAGCTTGAGCAATATGAAATGACACATATCGTCGGTGAGATGCTCGCTGACTACGACTGCGCGCAGGTCCTGTTCTCACACAAAGTTGTCGGCTGTAAGAATCTGGGTGACAAAGTAGAGCTTAGTGTTGAGACCCCGGAGGGCTTAAAAACCTTTTATACCCCCTTTCTCGTTGGCACAGATGGCGCGTCGAGTAATGTTCGCAAATCGGCTGGTATCGGTTTTGGCGGGTTTACCTACGATGAGAAATTTCTGGTTGTCAGTACGCCATTTCCCTTTGAAGATGTCTTTGAAAATTTGTCCTACGTAAACTATGTGTCCGACCCGGACGAATGGTGCGTGATTTTACGCACCGACAAACTCTGGCGCGTACTGTGGCCCACAAAACCTGGCGACAGCGAGGAGATGCTGCTGTCCGATGAGTATATTCAGGCCCGCCTCAAACATCTGTATGACAAAGGTACTCCTTACGAGATTGGCCATCGTACCCTGTACAACGTACATCAGCGTGTTTCGGAAACCTATTTTAACGACCGCGTGACCCTGGCGGGGGATGCCTGTCACATTAACAATCCCCTCGGTGGTATGGGCATGAACGGCGGACTCCATGATGCCTTCAATCTTGCGGAACGTTTGGTGCGAATTTTTTCGAGTGACTCTGACTACATAGAAGAGTTTGCCCAGTATGATAGGCAGCGTCGCGAGCTCGCAGTGAAATTTGTACAAAATCACACCATCGAAAACAAGAAACTGATGGAGTCCACGGATAAGAATATTCAGGACAAGCGCCAAAAGCTGTTAATGGAAACAGCAGCCGACCCGGTAAAGGCCAAGGCATTTTTGATGGAGCGCGCCATGATTAACTGCGTGCGCGAGAGTTTGCAGGTTGCTTGATTGCGTAGCCCCGGGTTTGGGAAACCCGGGTATCTTTCGAGTTTAGTAAGCTTGCTCGATCAGGGTTTTTCAGGTGGATTTAGCTGGCGTGGCGAAAGCCTTTCGGCAATCCCGCAGCTGAAGTAAAGCCGTACATTTCCTCGTCGGGCAGGGCGCGTTGCACCATGGCGCGCACTTCGAGCAGTTTGTCTAGATTGATGCCGGTTTTCAGGCCCATTGCTTCAAGCATAAACACCAGATCTTCCGTAACGATATTGCCACTTGCGCCAGGCGCAAAGGGGCAGCCGCCGATGCCCCCCAGACTGCTGTCGATTGTTGTCAGGCCGATGTCGACGGCGGCGAGTGCGTTGGCCAAGCCCTGGCCACGGGTATTGTGCAGGTGCACACCATTGAGTTTTTCGCGGCCGCAATTTTCCCAGATGCGTGTAGTGAGCCGCTTCAACTGAGCGGGATTGCCGTAGCCGGTGGTGTCGGAGAGCCCGACTTCATCTACGCCGAGTGCTACTACACGCTCTGCAATAGCGACCACTTTGTCTTCCGGAATTGCACCTTCAATGGTACAACCAAAAGCGGTAGACAGGCCAACTTCAAACTTCGGGCGTTGCCCGGCAGGAATCTCTTGGATTGCCGCAACGATGCGCGAAATCTCCTCAAACATTTGTTCGTGAGAGCGCTTTACGTTTTTAAGGCTGTGCGTTTCGCTAATTGAGAGGGGTATCGAAATCTTGTGAGCACCGGCTTTGATAGCATCTTGGGCGCCGCGTAGGTTTGGCACCAGTACCGCGACTGTAAGACCAGCAATAGTGCGTGCAAAATCAACCAGCTCTGCCGTGTCGGCCAGCTGTGGCAATACTTTGGCCGGCACAAAAGAGCCCACTTCAATCTCGCTAAGGCCTGCGGCCGCTTCAGCCGCAATCCAGGCTTTTTTGTCAGCGGTGGACATAATGCTGTCGATGCTTTGCAGCCCGTCACGGGGACCTACTTCACTAATCTCTATTTCCATACTGTGCGCTTTCCTGCCCTGAGCGTTTCGCCTGCATAAGGTCGATGAACGGCGGTCTTGATTCATAAAGCTATAATGATATAACATAATATCAAATGCATGGCGCCTTTGGAAGTAGAGGGCGCCGCTACGCCGCGACTCAGCACCACGGTTCGTGCTTTAAAGATATAGATGGTTTGGGAGATTAGACCTTGTCAGAGCAGCAGTCATTACCACTGGCGGGCATTAAAGTCCTTGAGTTTACCCATATGGTGATGGGACCAGCAGCAGGCGTGATGTTGGCGGACCTGGGAGCTGAAGTGCTCAAGATTGAGCCACTGACGGGGGACAATACGCGTCGTCTGAAAGGTTCCGGGGCGGGTTACTTCCCGATGTATAACCGCAACAAGCAAAGCCTCTGCATCGATCTGAAGTCAGAAGCGGGTAAGACGGTTGTTCTGGATCTGATTGCTGACGCCGATGTCCTGATTGAGAACTTCCGTCCCGGCGCGATGGATAAGCTTGGCTTTTCTTATGAGACGCTGAGTGAGCGTAATCCTCGCCTGATCTACTGCTCCTTGAAAGGCTTTCTCGACGGCCCCTACGAGCATCGCACTGCGCTGGATGAAGTCACTCAGATGATGGGTGGCCTGGCTTACATGACAGGTTTACCCGGCAAGCCCATGCGGGCGGGTTCGTCGGTGATCGATATTACCGGCGGCATGTTCGGTGCTATCGCCATTCTGGCGGCACTGGAAGAGCGTCACCGTACCCAACGTGGTCAAAAAGTCAAAAGCTCCTTGTACGAAAGCACGGCCTTTATGGTGGGCCAGCATATGGCGCAACAAGCAGTGAGCGGCATAGCGCCACAACCCATGTCGGTGCGAACCTCGGCGTGGGCTGTGTATGATATTTTCGATACCGCCGACGATGATCAGGTCTTTGTGGGTGTGGTAAGCGATACGCAGTGGCGTGTGTTGTGTGAGGCTTTTGCATTTGAAAACTTTGCGACTGATGAGTCCCTGGCTAAAAACAATGACCGTGTTGCCCAGCGCGATCGGATATTGCCCATTATTCGTGAGCGTTTTGCTTCGATGTCGAAAGTTGAGCTGATGGCTGCACTGGATAAAACGGGGCTGCCCTTTGCGCCAATCGCGTCGCCATCTGACTTGTTTGACGACCCGCATCTGAATCAATCTGGCGGCTTGCTGGACTTGACTCTGCCCCACAATGGCGAGAAAACCAAGCTACCGGCAATTCCGGTGGACATGGGCGGGCGCCGGATGAATGTTCGGCACGACTTGCCCCGGGAGGGCGAGGGCGCTCGCGCGGCCTTGCTGAAGGCCGGATTAAGCGAAGCTGAGATCGGCAAACTTACCGCTGATGGCGTGCTGCGGGCTGAAGCCTAACGCGCGCTATAAGCAGCGCCTAGTTTGCCGCGAGGTAGGCCCAGGCACGCTGGTGTCTATCTTCTGTTTCAAATGACTCAATGTCTGCCGCGTGTTGCAGGCTAAGCCCGATCTGATCCAAACCGTTTAGCAGCATATGCTTGGCCGCAGCTTCAATGGAAAACGCGTATCCTTTGCCGCTAGGCAGACGCACGCTTTGTTCCTGCAGGTTGATCAGGAGCTGCTGCTCTTGTGGGTTAGTTCGGCATTCGGCATCAATGTGTCGAATGGCCTCTTCGCCTAGCACAATTGGCAGCAGACCATTGTTAATGCAATTATTGTTGAATATTGCGCCAAAGCTGGGGGCGATGATTACGCGTATGCCGTATTCGCGCAGTGCCCATACCGCATGCTCCCGTGAGGAGCCACAACCAAAATTACTGCCGCAGAGCAGGATGCTGGTGTTGCGGTAGGCGGATTGGTTCAGAATGAAATTCGGATTGGGTTCTCTGCCGCCGGGTAATGTGTAACGCCAGTTGGCGAAGAGACCCTCGCCCAAACCTTCCTTCGACACTATTTTCATTTCCCGCGAAGGAATAATCACGTCAGTGTCGATATTGGCTTGCAATAGTGGAGCCGCAATGCCGCGATGTTCGATGATGGGAGTATTGCTCATAGTGATTTAGTACTCAAAGAAAGTCTCTGGGATCCGTAATTTTTCCCCTAAGCGCAGAGGCCGCCACCGTTAAGGGGCTGGCTATATGCGTTTTGACTTTTGGGCCCTGTCGGCCTTCGAAATTTCTGTTGGTGCTGGAAATAACCCGCTTACCCTCTCCGAAGGTTTCACCGCCGGCGTAGAAACACATCGAGCAGCCTGACTCACGCCATTCAAAGCCGGCATCGATAAATATTTGATCCAGCCCTTCGGCCTCGGCTGCGAGCTTGACCTGACTTGATCCTGGTACGCAGACGGCGGAAACGTCGCTGGCAATCCGCTTTCCCTTCAGTAGTTGTGCTGCCGCACGCAAGTCGCTAATTCGGCTATTGGTGCAGGAGCCGATAAAAGCGGCGTCGATTCGAATGTCGGTGAGTTTTTCCCCGGGCTTAAGGTCCATATAGCGTTGGGCTTTTTCAATGGCGGTTCGCACCTGAGTGTCGGCGACATTGCTGGGGCAGGGCACTGGCTGACTGACGCCAATACTGTGTTGCGGGTTTGTGCCCCAACTGACAGAGGGCTCTATCGTCGCCGCATCAATGGCAATATCGAAATCAAAGTGGGCATCAGGATCGGATTGCAGCGTGCGCCAATGCGCTACGGCTTGGTCCCACTGCTCGCCTCTGGGAGCGAAGGGGCGCCCTTTGACGTATTCAATGGTTTTTTCATCGGGTGCAACAAATCCCGTGACAGCTGAAAATTCGACGGCCATGTTGCACAGTGTCATGCGTGCTTCAATTGACAGGTCTCTGACGGCATCACCGCAAAATTCAACGGCATAGCCGGCACCGCCGTTGGCACCATAGTGGGCGATGAGGTGCAGGATCATGTCCTTGGCGCTGACACCTGCAGCGAGTGTGCCAGAGAAGTTCACACGCATCGCTTTGGCTTTTTTGAGTACCAGCGTTTTCGTCGCCAGCGCATGCTCGGTTTCGGTTGAGCCAATGCCCCAGGCCAGCGCACCTAGGCCACCGAGAGTGCAGGTATGGCTGTCGGGGCAAACCATGGTGCAGCCGGGCAGGGCGATGCCTTGCTCGGCTGAGACCACATGCGCTATTCCCTGATCGGCGTCGCCAATATCAAAAAGACGAATGCCGGCCTCGGCAGTACTGCGCCGGGTCGCTTCGATAAACAGGTGGCCCGAAGGCATTTGTGTTTTGTCGCCACGACCAGGGAGGGTGTCGACAATATGGTCCATGGTGCAAAACACCTGTTCGGGTCTCTGCACGCTACGCTTGGCGGCCGCCAGACTTTTAAGCGCGATACTACCCGTGCGCTCGTGCAGGAAAATCCGGTCGATATAGATCATACGGTGGTCCTCATCGAGGGTTTTTACCGTATGAGAGTCGAGAAGTTTGTCCAGGAGGTTTTTTGCCATGCCCGTTTTTAGCCCTGTTTCTGGCGCCTAGCCACGCCCTTTCATGGGGCAAATATTAGCATATCTTTACTCAAATGTAATAACGATATATCATTATATTTAATGAGGTCCTGCGCGGCGCTTATAGCGGATTGCGGCATCGCTGTTTTAATGAGCCTTGCTGCGCTAGGAAGCGCATTTCAACGATGTTTTTAATAACGAGAGAGAGTTATGAATAAGCCCCTGGCCGGTATCCGGATACTAGACCTTACCCATATGTTGTCCGGTCCATTCTGTACCATGACGCTGGCTGATCTCGGGGCCGACATGATCAAGGTCGAGCCCTTACAGGGAGAGGGGACGCGCAAACTGCTGGCTAGCGATCCCCGCAATTCTATTGATGGCATGGGGGCCTACTTCATCACCTTAAATCGCAACAAGCGAACCATGTCGATCGACCTGAAAAGCGAAAAGGGGCTAGAGCTTTTTTATGACCTCGTTAAAAACTCGGATGTAGTCATTAATAATTTTGCGGCCGGTGTGCCCGGCAAGTTAAAAATTGATTACGAGCATTTGAGCAAAGTGAATCCGAAAATCATTACCTGCTCTATTACCGGTTTTGGGGAGCAGGGGCCAGGCGCTAATCGACCGGCTTTTGATCAGGTGGCGCAGGCTTTTGGTGGCGGCATGTCCATTACGGGCTCCGATGCCGCGCATCCCATGCGGGCGGGAATACCGATTGGCGACCTGGGCGGCGGCATGTTCGGCGTGATGGGGGTGATGGCGGCTATTATTGAGCGCGATCGCTCGGGTGTCGGCCAGCATGTCGATATTTCCATGCTGGATGTACAGATATCGCTGCTCAATTATATGGCGACCATGTACTTTTTGTCGGGCGACGATCCCCATCCGATCGGTAACAGTCACTTCGTGCATGTTCCCTACAACAGCTACCCGACCAGCGATGGCCATCTCGTTATTTGCGTCATTACCGACAACTTTTGGCAAAACCTGAAACAAGTTGTGCATTGCCCCGAGTTCGACAAGCCGGAATATGATGGTCAGCCGGGACGATTAGCTGATAAGGATTTTATTGACGGTACCTTGGCAGAAGCCTTTAAAACTAACACCACAGATTATTGGCTCAAGCTGCTCAACGAAAAACGGATACCTGCGGCGCCAGTCAATACCTTCAGCCGTGCTTTGGCGGACGAGCAGGTTCAATACCGTAATATGGTTGTGGAGCTCGGGCATGCCTCGGGCAAAAGCACCAAGGGGCCCGGCAACCCGATTAAGCTCTCGCGTACAAACGAAGAGTCGTTTACACCAGCACCGCAATTGGGCGAAAACACCGATGAGTTGATGGCGGAATTGTTTGGTTATGACCAGGCGCGTATTGACGAATTGAAAACGTCCGGCGTCATTGGCTAGGGTTCAGGGGATTTTGACATGGCAGAAAAAGTAACTATCAACGATGTTGGCCCCCGCGATGGCTTGCAGAATCAATCAAAAATATTGACGCCTCCGCAGCGACTCCAGCTGGTACATAAGCTGCTGGACGCCGGACTGACCCATATTGAGGTGGGTGCTTTTGTTTCGCCTAAAGCGGTGCCGGCAATGGCGGGCACTGATGTGGTAGCCGCAGGCTTGCCACAGGGGGATTTTGCTTTTTCAGCTTTGATTCCCAATCGAAAGGGCTATGAGCTCGCCACCGCGGCAGGCATTCGCAATGTCGGTTTGGTTATCGCCGCCAGTAACACAATGAACGAGCGCAATATCAATATGGATAATGCGCGCGCGCTGGCCGTGTGTGAAGAGGTTTTGTCTCAAGCGCGAAAAGATGGAGTCAAGGCACAAGTCTATGTCGCCACCGCCTGGGAGTGTCCCTTCGAAGGTTTGATTGATGCTGCTGTGGTTGCTGATCTCAGCGAGAAGCTGCTTGCCGCAGGCGCAACAGAAGTGGTTCTGGCCGATACGATTGGTGCAGCTGCGCCTGCGCAGGTCAAAAGCCTGCTGACGCCTCTGGTTGCCGCGCTGGGCGCACAAAACCTGTCGTGTCATTTCCACGACACCCGGGGTATGGGAGTTGCCGACGTTTTCGCCGCGCTGGAGTGTGGTATTCGTAAATTTGATGCCTCTATTGGCGGGCTCGGCGGCTGTCCTTTCGCGCCGGGTGCTACGGGTAATGTCGCCACGGAAGACGTCGTTCTGATGTTAAGTCAGATGGGTTTTGAAACGGGAATCAATTTGGCAGCACTTGTTGCAGCCGTAGATTTTGCGGCGGAACTTACCGGCAATTGTGATGGCGGCAATTCGAGTCGCTGGCTTCGCAAGCAAATCGAAAAAGGTGCGCTCGCGGCATAAATTAGCCGAGGTAGCGCTGCCATACGGCATAAGCAAGGTAGAGCCACAAGCCGTAGCAAATTATCAGCCCCAAAGGGCCGCGGGCTTTGTCTTCCTGCTCCGCCTTGTCACTTTGAATATTCGCCGAGCCACAGGCAGGGCACAGGCCCTGCTTGAATCGTTTACCCTTAAAGCTGCAGTCCTTGCACTGGTATTGTCGCATTCTCTCCTTCCCTAGTTAAGCTGCCTTTGCTCAAGTGTGTTCTCGTACCTGACTTAGCGCAGCAATGTTGGCTTTTACTTCGGCGGAGACGCGCCCTTCCAATAAGGGTATTTTAGGTGCAATGCTTTCCAGCATAAAGTCACGGAATATCCTTATGCGGGCTGTTGTGCGCAGGTCGATATGTGACAGTACCCAGAACCCGGTATGGGGTTCAACAAATTCACAGGGAATGCGCACCAGAGCCGGGTCCATTTCGCCCAATCCGGTGGGTAGCTGGGCAATGCCGTGTCCGTGCCGAACCAGTTCCAGGGCAACGTTGAGTGAGTTCACGCGATAGCGGGTTGGCATGTCGGGAAAGCCTTTCTCTTTCCACTGGGGTGGCGGCCGGTTATTGGATAGCCAGATAATAGCGCCCACATCGTGCTTGTCTTTTTGCAGCTCTTCATAAATCTCGTGGCTGCAATAGATGCCATAGGCGAAGTCGGCTATCTTTTTCCCCAAAACATTCGGCGGCGGGTCGTTGGTGACCCGAAAGGCGATATCCGCTTCGTGCACGGCGAGATTGAAGGAGTCTTCCGAGGAGATGAGTTCTATGCTGATCTCGGGATACTTTTTGCAAAACTCTTTCAGACCGGGCTGAAGAACGCGCTGGATAGTCAGGTCTACGGCGGTGACTTTAACCGTGCCGCGCAGTTCCTGGCTGTCAGCCAGTACGTGGCGACGGATAGTATTGACCTCTTCGGCCATCGCTTCGGCAGATGCGAGGATAGATTCGCCGACCGGTGTAATCAGCCAGCCAGCGGTTGAACGGTCGAACAGGCGCACATCCAGCTGTTTTTCCAGGGCAGAGATTCGACGTGAGACGGTGGTGTGATTCACGTCCAGTGCGCGTGCTGCAGCGGTAACCGATCCTTCATGTACGACGGCCAGGCAAAATTGAATGTCATTCCAGTCTAAGTTCTGCATGTCTGCACACCTTTTCTGCTAAAAGCGGTCTACCCGTGTGTCAGTGCAGATAGTACCTTGTGTTCCGTGGATTGCGCAAGAGGCGCCACAAACACAAGGAAAGAGGACAGGCAGATGAAAACACTACTCAAACTGACAGCAGCAATGACCACCGCACTGGTAATGAGTGCATCCACCCACGCAGTTACAGGAATAGGCGATATGGCTTCTATCTGCAAGGCTGGGGCATTGGACAAATTTTCAAATGAGCAGCCAGCACGAGTGAAGTTTAAGGGCGTATCCG
>JBFJTG010000024.1:0-33387 GCA_041625575.1 Litorivivens sp. | reverse complement strand
TCATAGCCCAAGCGAATCAGCTGGTTTACGGCTGCAATAATACTGTAGAGAGGAATCAAGCCTTGCTGCTTTCGATTCGCGTCCATGTATCTGCTCTTTTTTATTATTAGTTGTATCGGTCTTGGCGCCTGGGCGACACCATTTTAAAGTGGCCTGCAGTGCTCGCTGATTAGTTAAGTAGTTCAGCGGGCGTTCATCTGCGCGGGGCTATTGTCGAGTCGAACAACAGGAGTAACGAAGATGACGATATTAAGCACAGTGAATACAGTAAATACCACAAATGACGTACAGAGCAATCGCCCGGCCCGCAGGTGGAGCTCCATCATGGCAATATCCTTGGCCGGGGCGCTGACTATGCAGCCTGCGCAGGCGGGAACCGAGGAAGCGATAGTGGGCCTTCTGGCCGGGGCCATGCTAATTTCTGCTGCGCATGATAGTCGCGCGGATTACCGTTATCGCGAAGTGCATTATAGCGACGTACACCATCGCCAGCGCTACGCCTATCATAGGGACTCGCGTAGGTACGGCGAGCGGCACTATAAGCCGTCCCACAATGGGCACCACCGTTATCATGGTAAAGCCTGTGGTCACCACCGTCATGATAGCTACTACGGCAGTAGTAAAAGTTACCATGGGAATAAACACTGGAAGCAAGACAAGCACGACAGAAAGCATTGGAAACAAGATAAGCGCGCCCGCAAACATGAACGCCGACATGAGCGTGAGCGCTATGCGCATGAGGACGGTCGTCATGCGGGCGATCGTCACCGGGCCGTCAGGAATTTCTAAAAGCGCAATGCTTGGGCTTGGATTAGGCGGGGGGTTCAAATCCCCCCGCCTTTATTATTGCGCTGCATTATCGATATTGGTTGAAAGCTAGCGCGCTACCCACCCGCCGCACACGGGAAATACCTGGCCGACGAAGTGATTGGCAGAATCGCTGCATAAGAAGGCCGCGAATTCTGCGTCTTCGCGTGCCGTGACCAAACGCCCCAGAGGGACTTCTCGTTTTAGACGCTCCTGAAAACGAGGGTTCGCCTGAACCTCTGGAGGGAAATACGTGGGGTTTTCCACAAAATTCTGGGCAATGGCGTTAACCTGAATATGCTGGCTTGCCAATTCAATGCCTAAAGCTTGAATATAGGCGAGCTGCGCTCCGCGGGCGGCGCTATAGCTTGAGGCTCGTTTCATGCCCTTCAGTGCTGAGGCGCTGCCCATCAGCAGAATCTTTCCGCTGCCGCGAGCTATCATCGCCGGCAAAACGGCGCGGCAAAGTCTGGGTAAGGGGTCGACCAGAGCAGCAAAGGTTTCGCGCCACTCTTGTTCTGTAACCTCAAGTGCCGGGGTAGACGGGGCAGGCAGCGCGAGATTCGCAAGCAGAACGTCGACTTCGCCGGCAGCTCCCACAATTCTTTTCGCCGCAGCTTCATCGTTCAATGGGCTAGTGTCGGCAATTACCTGTGCACCGTTTTGTCGCAGAACTTCGCACAGGACAGGCCCCATAAATGCGTCAGCTTGCGTGACCAATATGCGCTTATTGCTCAGATCTATCATAGTGCGTCTCAAGCGGGAATTCATTGCATGGTAGGCGAGCTTTAAATGCGGTTCAACTTGCCAATCTGTCTGGATTTATAGGGAACGCCACATAATCTGAGCGTTAGTGCGGATTCGGTTGCGGACACTACGGATAGGCAGTGGAGGCTGCTGGGGCTAGCATTGCATAAAATCCAAGAGTAGTAGGTGCAAAGTTGTCTTTCAGCGGTCTTTCCAAATTAATGTCGACTGATGCTCGGCTCCCCACTATGCCAGTGGTCGCAGCGCGAATTATTGAGTTGCGTAACCAGCCGAATGTTGAGCTTGAAGATGTCTTACGTTTGATATCCAGTGACCCGGCGATTGCTAGTACCATTATGCGCTATGTGAATTCACCGGCCTATCTTATTGGAGCCCAGGTCGAATCATTGGATCGTGCCGTTGTTATTCTGGGTAGCAAGGCGGTTATGAATATTGCCTTGTCTGTCAGCCTGACAAAGGGCTTGGTCGAGCAGCAGGGAGACGGATTGGATTACGATCTGTTTTGGCAGCGTAGTCTCTACGCGGCGACTGCGGTAAGGGTTTTGGGTAAAGCCGTTCACGAAAAATCCCTCGACGAGTTGTTTGTGGCAGCACTTTTCCAGGATATCGGTATGCTGGCCCTGGATTGTATACAGCCGGATTTCTATCAGAAAATCAGTGTAGACCAGCGTAGCCATCGTTCTTTCTATACGGCGGAGCGCATGCAGCTCGGAACTGATCATGCTGCTCTGGGCGCTGGCTTGCTGGAGCAATGGAATCTGCATCCACGAACCGTGCAAGCAGTTCGCGATAGCCATAATTCCGGTCGTGATAGCGATGACGGATTTACAGGCTGTGTAATAGCGTCCGGTGCCTTGGCTGATTTCTTCGTCGCTGAAGGACGTGACGATGCTTTTCGAATTGTATGTAGTCAGATGTACCGACAGTTCAGTATCCGTGAGCCGGAATGCAAGAAAATTCTCATCCAGATTCTTGCCGAGATTCGTACCATGTCAGATCTCTTTGCGGATGTGCTGCCGGCTGCAAGTAAGGGATTGGCAATAAGCGTCCCCGGTGAGGGAGGCGAGCAAAAGACAAACCCTGCGCAATCCGCTGGTCACGCTGAAGACTCGGAGCAGACCTATCTTTCTGTAATACGTAACTCGGATTTTCCGGCGAGCGATGTGGAAATAGAGGGCTTGGTGAGTCGGGCTGCTTTCGAGAATAGTCTTAAAAATAGCTTTAAGGTTTTACGGCGTGAGTCGCTCAGTGTCGTGTTTGTTTCGATCAATAATTTGCGCGATTTGGAGAAAACGGAGGGAAGTAAAGTTGCGAAACTCCTGTTGCGCGTGGTTGGCCGGAAATTACTGGAGAACATTCGGGTAGAAGATTTTGCAACGCGCTACGGTGATAGCTTTGCGCTGCTGATGATCGGTTCCTCGGCCGAAGAGGCGCGAGTAGCCATGCAGCGTGTAGTGGATGTGTTCGTCGATGCCCGTTACACGATAGCCAATGATAAGAAAGTCGCATTGTCCCTAAACGCTGGTATTGCCGGGCAAACCAGGCAGCTTCGTTATGAATCCCATGACTTGATGCTGAACGCCGCCGTTCAGGCGCTGGGGCGTGCAAAACGGATGGGTCCTTACAGTATTCGTAGTGAAACCCCGGATAGTCATCTCGCTGATTTGTCAGTCGTAAAATAGCCTGGGCTGAGGCGCTTTCCCGAATCGCGGTTTTCCTTTAGAATTGCCCGTCCGCATATTCCGTGCGGCAATGATATTAATCACCACAGGAAAGCTGAGATGGAAATTGTAAAACGCACCAGCGAGTACACCATTGTCAAAAAGCGCAATGGTCGTTATGCCGTTAAGGCCAAAGGCCGTAAATGGATAAACGCTGACGAGAAAGTAGTAATTCTGAAGGAAGCCGGCCTGATCAAGGCGCCAGAGCCCAAGCCAGCTGAGCCCGAGCCCGTTGCAGAAGAAACTGCGGCAGAAGGTGAGGAACAAGCGGCGGAATAAGCAATTTTCAAAGTTAAAAAGAGCAGCCAAGGCTGCTCTTTTTTTGCCTGAATTTTCCGTTTGATAGCTCTTGGATGTGCTTACTTTGGGTGCTGGTTCTAATATAGTTGCTCGCGGGCAAGCGCAACCCGTGCTTCCGCACTTTCGGGAATATCGCTCATTTTTTCCACCAGGCGCAGGTTGAAAAGCAGACCCCTGCCGGTGGCAAGTTGCACATTCAGCCCCGGTCTTGC
Source organism: Litorivivens sp. (assembly GCA_041625575.1). Classification (GTDB taxonomy): domain Bacteria; phylum Pseudomonadota; class Gammaproteobacteria; order Pseudomonadales; family Spongiibacteraceae; genus Litorivivens. The sequence goes on along the minus strand of JBFJTG010000024.1, from coordinate 29,579 downwards.
GTTTAGTTCCAGCATCAGCGGTCCGTGGGTGCGATCCATCACAATATCTACGCCAATATAGTTCAGCCCAACCAATTCTGAGCAACGCGCCGCCAGTGTTAGCAGGTTTTCCCAGTGAGGCATTTGCAGGCCATCGATTGGCTGGAATGTGTCGGGGTGGACTGTGGTCATATTGTTGGAGCGCACGCCCTTGCGCGTTATCCCGGTTTTGATGTCAATGCCAACGCCTATGGCACCCTGGTGCAAATTTGCCTTGCCATCAGAGTCGCGCGTTGGCAGTCGCAGCATTGAGGCAACCGGAACACCTTTGAATACGATCACACGAATATCAGGCACTCCCTGATAGCTGATGTTGTCGAAGAAGGGGTCGCTTTCTACACGGTATTCGATAATAGCGCTGTCGGGTACTCCGCCCAGACTATACATACCGCTGAGTATATTGGAGGTGTGACGGCGCAACTGCTGATTGCTGATCATGGCGCCACTGGCCTTGGTGAAGTGATTGCCTATACGGTTGCTGATCACCAAAACGCCGTTGCCGCCGCTGCCCTGATTGGGCTTGATAACAAAGCTACTGTGATGTTTGAGCGTGTCGAGCATGGTGTAGACGTCGTGCTCGATTTCGACTGTGGCGTAGAGCTCCGGTACGGCAATGTTATTTTCAATGGCGAGGCGCTTGGTGCGTACCTTGTCGTCCACCAGCGGGTACTGGTTGCGCGGATTGTAGGGCATGATGAATTCGGCGTTGCGCTGATTCATGCCCATAATGCCGCGTTCACGCAGTCGCTTGGCCCAGGTAATCACGGCTTTTGCTCCGGTCGCTCAAACTTGAGCGCAGCCCTGAAGCGCCACAACTCGGTAAGTCGGTAGCCGGTATAGCGACCGAACAACAAGGTGACGGCGAGCACACAAAATAGCAGCTCCGGAAAGACGAAAAACAAGTGGTTCAGTAAGGGGTGCGTCATGAGCATATAGCCGAGTATGGCAGTAAACAAACTGCCGGCACCTTCAGTTAGTGCGTCTCCGGCCCCCAGTTCTTCCCATACTATAGACATGCGTTCAATGGTCATGGCGAGAATGACTATTGGAAACAGTGCCACGGACAGCGTGCGGCTCGCCCCGAATTCGTTGCTGACGATACTGATTACGATCATCATGATGACTACGATGGTTAGAACCGATGCGAGCCTCGGCACAAGCAGCAGCATAAGCTTGTCCAGATAAGACCGGATGGCCAAACCTGTTGCGACAATGATTGAGAACAGAACGATGCCCATGAGTAGCTGGGTTTCGCGGAAAGCCAGTGCGATCAATACCGGCATAAAGGTACCAAAGGTGCGTATGCCGACGACGTTCCGCAGAATAACCACTAGTAGCGCGCCCAGCGGCACCATGATCAAAATGCGATAGACGTTTTGGGTTTCGAGTGGCAGGCTAAAGAGCGAGGCGTCAACCAGGTAGGAGTCCAGACGCTCGGCGCGTTTGCGGGCGATGTCGATAATTTCACGATAATTGCGTGCGGCAGAAAAAGTGACTTCGGGGGCGCCGGCGCCGTCAACCCATACAAGTGGGCCTTCCCCAATGCGCCAGACCAGAAAGTTTTCCGGCAAACCCTGGGCGCCGGTGAGCGGGTTGAAAGAAAGCCAATTGCGGCCATTGTGGACTTGCAGCCAGGGTTTTAAATGAGAACTGTTGACGGATTCGTTGAGTTCCAGGCCGTAGATAATACGGTTGGGAATTCGCGAGCCTTTCAATACTTCGCTGATTTCGTAGACCCAGGCCTCGCTGTTATTGGCGCGACCGCGAAGGAGCTCAACATTTTCGTCGGGTATTTCTTTGTTGAGTTGCAGTAGGAGCTCGCGTGTGTAAGTTGCGATATCGGCGGATTCGGATCGCACGTCATCGAGTATGGCTTTAATGGCAGAGTTGTACGGTTCCGGATAATAGGGCGCAGGCGGAAAGGCCGGTGCCGGTCCGACGAGTTCATTGCTATTGTCGTCGCGTGCGACAGAGATTCTGTAGTAAAGGGTTTGCGGACCATTAGCGCGACGTACCGCCCAATTGGCCCAGCGGTTTTCGCGTTTCGTTTCTGTTGCCAGACCGTAATTGCCGGAAATGAAATCCTCATCCAATGTCACAAATCCCGGCATCGAATTTGGGATGCTGAATTGAATTTTGGCGGGTTTACCGGAGCCCTTGAAGGCAATGCGTGCCTGAATGGTCCAGACTTCTTCATCTTGCCCCGGTGTAACCGGCAGGCCAAATACGTTGACCTTGTAAAGGCAAAGTGCCAAGCCGCCAATTAAAAGTATGGCGGCGAGCACTCGTAGTTTCAAGTCACGCATTGTCTATCCCCAGTCTCAATGTGCTCAAAGCTATAGTAACTCAATCTTTTTTGTTCTTTTTCGGTTCGTCTGTTTCTATGCAGCGCTCTTTTGTTAGGTAGACAGCTTCCGGATCGATAACTGCAACACCTTGAAGAAAACGGCGACCCAACAGCACGCGGTAGATGAAGTCACCGCGATCGATCAGGGTGAACTGCGCGCTGCGCACGCGACCGTCGAAACAAAAATCCATCTCGACCACCGAGCGTCGATCAAAATCGCCGTCGAGGTCTTTTATTTTTACGCCGCGTACCAGGGGGCGCTCAAATTCTGTTTTGCTGCCATCCTTGTCGACGAAGGTAAAGCGAACCCATTTTTCGTCGTTGCGCTCGAACTCTTCGATGTCTTCTGCATGCAGAGACGAGGTTTTTGCGCCGCTGTCGAGCTTCGCCTTGATGGGCTGGCTGTTACTGTCCAATAGCACAATTTTTTCTACCCAGCCAGCAATAACCTTTCCGGGTTTTTCGCCTTTGCTCCCGGCTCTGGCCGCGCCAGGCACAGACAGCAGGCTCAGGATTATTAGCGCTGACAGTAATGCGCTTACTTGCATTGTGAACTCCTTGCGTGTTGTTTGCATTACTCGGGGTGCTCGTCGGGTTCAAGCGAGAGTTCTCCCGGTTCTCTTTCACTTTCGGCTCTGAAGCTGCTTGGCAATTCCCGCCCGATCAGCGCCTCTGTGGCGGCCTTATGTGCTGCTTCGCTAACAGCTTGCTGGGTGTTGCCGCTCTGGCTGGCCGATTCGGCGGCTTCCTTGGCAACATCTTCAACTGCTTTTCGCATGGTCTCCAGGGCGGCATCAGCGGCGCCTTTGGCTGTTTGTTGTAAGGTTGCCTTACCCGTTTTGGCGAGCCCCAAGTGATAGGCGGCGAAACCCGGCATCACCATCTGGTTTAAGGCCATTCCAATGATAGTGCCGGCCGCACTGGCTCGAATGACGGAGCTGCGGTTAGTGATGGGGTCGGTGACCGAGCCCAGTATGTCCCCTTTTTTTACCGCGTCGCCAACTCGCACTTCGCTAAACAGCACGCCACCCTGATTGGCCCGTAGCCAAATAGACTCGTAAAACACCCTTTGGTCGGTGACAACCTTAGTAGAACTGCCCATCAGGCCAAACCCGTGAAGCGCTGCCAGGACGCCGCGAACGCCCTGGGCGACTTCTTCCGGCTGCAGATAGAGGGGTTCACCCGCCTCAAGAGTGACGGTCGGTATGCCGGCCTGAACCGCCGCGCGCCTGAGTGTTCCGACGGCGCCGAGGCTGTGCAGAACCACAAAGTTGTCAAATAGGCGACTCAGTTTCAACACGGCGGGGTTGTTCAGGTCAGCTCGCACCTGTGGCACGTTGGTTCGATGAAAAGATCCCGTGTGTATGTCAATAAGTGCATCGCAGTGGCTGATTACGTCCTGAAAGAAATGGTGGGCAATTCGTGCGGCAGAGCTGCCGGAGGGATTACCCGGAAAATAGCGGTTCAAATCTCGGCGGTCTGGCAGGTAGCGGGAATTACGCTGAAATCCGTAGAGGTTGACGATGGGTACGGCAATGACGGTACCCGTAAGGCTCTCGGTATCCAGGGCGAACATAATCCGCCGGATAATCTCCACGCCGTTCAGCTCATCGCCGTGGACAGCGCCCGTGAGACACATCGTAGGGCCGGGTTCCCTGCCTGATGCGATTAGCACCGGGGTCGGCAAGGCAAGGCCTGACAGCGGTTGGCCAGCGGACCACGCTCTTCGGTCTAGTGCCCCCTTCACGATCGGAGCGCCCAGAAATTCACTTATCGGCGCTCGCTCGGTAGGCCGCGGCTGACTCAAGGGCGCCGGATCGGCGACCCGCTCACTGGCGGCAGCTGTTAAGGTGTTTGCGAGCGTGATCGCGAGCCCTATGGTTAGCAGGGAGCGCACTGATAGTGAAAGCCGGCTCATAAACCTCTCTGTCGATGTAAAGCGATTGCGCACTTTACTCCACTCGTTATAAGCATGCTGTGAAGAATTTGGGGAATAATCCGGAAGATTCGAGGAACTTTGGGGCGGCGGAGAGAGATGTGGTGGCATAATCGCAGCTGTCCGTATTCGGGATAGATGGGCAATGTAGGTCATCATACGGTGAGAAATCCTCTTCGCACAGTTACTTATGGGGCGTTGCGCTCGTAATTTGGCTCCGAATTCGAGCCAAACTGTGTGAAAATAGGCCCCAGTCCCGAGACCTAACCAGTTGTTAAAACAGGAGTTCACAATGGCTAAAGACTCGCTGGTGATATTTGATACCACTCTGCGCGATGGCGAGCAAAGCCCCGGCGCGTCGATGACCCGAGATGAAAAGGTTCGCATCGCGAAGATGCTGGAGAAGATGGGTGTCGATGTTATTGAAGCCGGCTTCGCGATTGCCAGTCAGGGTGACTTCGAATCCGTTAAGGCGGTAGCCGAAGCGGTTAAAACCAGCCGGGTTTGCTCCCTGGCTCGCTCCAGCGCCAAAGATATCGAACGCGCGGGCGAGGCTTTGAAGCCTGCAGCCCTGTCGCGCATTCATACCTTTATTGCGACTTCGCCCATTCACATGGAATATAAGTTGCGGATGAAGCCTGATCAGGTCGTTGACGAGGCCGTGCGCGCAGTGACGCAGTCGCGAAAGTATACCGATGACGTCGAATTTTCCTGTGAAGATGCCTCGCGCTCCGAGTTTGATTTTTTGTGCAGAATCATTGAAAAGGTGATTGCTGCGGGTGCGGGCACGATTAATTTGCCCGACACCGTGGGCTACGCGGAACCCCAGGAATACGGAGCGCTGATTGGCCGCCTGATGAATACCGTCAGCAATGCCGACAAGGCCGTTTTTTCTGTGCATTGTCACAATGATCTGGGTTTGGCTGTGGCCAATTCGCTGGCAGCTGTGCTGCAGGGTGCTCGCCAAGTAGAGTGCACGATCAACGGTTTGGGCGAGCGCGCAGGTAACGCCTCGCTGGAAGAAATCGTTATGGCTGTGCGTACCCGTGCTGACGTTTTTCCGGTTGAGACGAACGTCGACGCGACCTTAATCGTGCCAACCTCTCGTCTGGTTTCCTCCATTACCGGCTTCCCTGTCCAGCCCAACAAAGCCATTGTGGGTGCCAATGCCTTTGCCCATGAGTCGGGTATCCACCAGGATGGTGTACTGAAATACCGCGAAACCTATGAAATTATGCGCGCAGAAAGTGTGGGCTGGAACGCCAATAAACTAGTGCTAGGTAAGCACTCGGGCCGCGCAGCCTTCAAGGCGCGTCTGGTCGAGTTGGGTATCAATTTCGATAGCGACGATGCCTTTATGGATGCCTTCGCCCGCTTCAAGGATTTGGCAGACAAGAAACACGAAATTTTTGACGAAGACCTGCAAGCACTTGCCAGCGAAGTGGTACCTGCCGATGCCGGTGAAAAATACCGCTACGTGGCTATGGAGTGCCACTCGCAAACGGGCAAGAAGCCTCATGCGAAGTTGACGATGTCTGTCGACGGTCGCGAGCAGGTGGTTGAGGCCGAGGGTGACGGGCCGGTTGATGCCGCTTTTAAAGCGATTGAAAAAGTGGTGAATAGCGGAACTAAACTGAAGCTGTATTCTGTCAATGCAATCACTCAGGGCACGGACTCCCAAGGCGAGGTAACCGTGCGTTTGGAGCAGGACAATGTGATTGTTAATGGCAATGGCGCCGATACCGACATCATCGTCGCATCGGTAAAAGCCTATTTGAATGCGCTGAATTTGCTCAGTTCTGGTGCCATGCGCACCCATCCGCAGAAAGAAGGCGTGTAAAGGCTAAGCTATGTTTACCGTATTGCCCGAAGCAAAACGACTGGCCTACCTCGAGGCAATGGGGATCGACAGCTATTTCCCCCGAATCAATTTGCCCGGAGCTAAGCAATCGGTATTGTGCCAGACACTGCCGGTCCGCGAGGAAGCGGCCACAGAGGGGCCGGTCGATATTGCGGCGCCGATGGGTGCCGCTCCGGACGCAGCTCCGCAACTTGCAACAGGGCACGATACATTGTTGGCCCTAATGCCTCAAATCGGTGGCCGCGAAAGCCCGGCTACAAAAAAGGTCGAAGCAGCGCCGGCCCAAACGGCCGTCGCCAAATCTGCAGCCCTTCGTTTTAACTTGCGGTTTTTTCAGCTGCCCGGTTTGGCCATGATTGTGGATTCTTCGCCGGATTCTGCTCCGGAACCGCCTATGCAACGCTTTGTTGCGAACCTGTTGTTGGCGCTATCTGCTTTGGATGAGAACTGGGAAGGGGCTATAAAACCCAATCTTCAACAACATGTGTTCCGTTGGCCTCTGGTGGGTAATGCCCAGATTGATCAGGGGGAGCAGGCGGCCCGAGAGGCGGTTAATGCCTCGGTGTTTGCCAATCGTGAACGCCACGCTATACCGCTCATCCTGCTGCTGGGCGAGCAAGCGGCACAATTCGGCGCCGGCGACTATCCGGACGCGCGACTAATCTGCCTTGAAAGCATTTCCCACTACCTGGTGAATCCGGCGGCAAAGCGCGAGCTTTGGCAGGCGCTGCTGGCGGCCCGGTGAATACTAAAGTCGAGATTTTGCGTCCCAGTGAAATAGATGCGGTGATGGAGCTGGAGGCCTCTGCGGGTGATTACCGTTGGAATCTCAATGATTGGCAAAGCAGCTTCGATAGTGATCAGTGCTACAAACTTCGCCACGGCGGCGCGATAAAGGCAGTCGCTGCTTTTTCGGTTGTGTTTGACGAGGCTAACCTGCTAAACGTAGCGGTACATAAATCTGCCCGGCGCAAAGGTTTCGCCCGTCGATTGCTCAGTGAATGCTTGGAGAATTACGCCGCCCAGGGTATTAAACATTGCTTTCTGGAGGTGCGTCGTTCCAACCGCCCCGCCATCAATTTATACGAACAATTGGGTTTCCACTGCATTGGCGAGCGCAAGGACTACTATCCGGTCAGGGGTGGTCGCGAAGACGCACTGGTGCTACTTTGTCGCTTAAAAGAAAAAGACACTCAACGAGAATCTCAGAATGCGTGAGCTGGAAACTGACTGGTGGTACCTGTCGCTACCTGAAGATTGGCTGGTTGATCAGGACGATGACAGCATCGTTATTACCGACCCCGACGAAGTTGGCGTTATCACGCTGACCTCCATGGTCATCGAAGGTCAACGCGACCGTGCGGTGGCTTTGCGAGAATTGATCGAGGTACTTGAAGTCGATAGTGAATCACTAAAGCCCGCTAAGCTTGTCGATTTTGAAGGTCACTACTGCGAGTTCCAGGACGGTGACGATTGGGTGCGGGAATGGTACCTCGCCTGTGACAGCTGTCTGCTCTTGGTCAGCTATGATTGCGATCCGGAAAACCTGAATATGGATCGGGAAATTGTTGACCAGATTCTCGACACGCTCTGCCTGAAAGGAATGGATGAGTCGGGCTAATTTTTCGCCATCTTACAGGATCGGACATCGCCATGAGCGACATCAAAGCATTTCGCATCGCCATTTCAGAGAGCGCAATCGCCGATCTCCATCACCGAATTGACAATACACGCTGGCCTGATCAGCTCAATGATAACGATTGGAGTTACGGTACCGAGAAGTCATATTTATTAAGCTTGGTCGACTACTGGCGCAATAGCTTTGATTGGCGCAAACAGGAAGCGCAGCTAAACAGTTTTGCGCAGTTCACTACCGATATAGACGGTTTGAACACACACTTTATTCATCAGCGTTCACCCCATCCGCAGGCCACTCCCCTGTTAATTAATCACGGCTGGCCGGGTTCAATCGTCGAATTTATGGAGCTTATCCCGCGATTGATCGAGCCGGAAAAATTTGGCGGCAAGCCCGAAGATGCCTTTCATGTGATTGCGCCCTCGCTACCGGGCTATGGATTTTCCGAAGCGGCAAAGCAGCCGGGTATGAATACCCGTGCCATCGCCCGGCGCCACGTTGCCTTGATGGCTAAGCTCGGATATGACAGTTACATTTGTCAGGGTGGAGATTGGGGCTCAATGGTGACTCGTCACGTCGCCGAGCTGGACCCTGAACATTGCCGCGCCATACATCTGAACATGGTGGTCGCGCTGCCTGCCGATACCAGTGATCCGATGAAGGGCGTCAGCGAAGAGGAGCAAGTCTTGCTGGCCGAGGACAGTCTTTTCCGCAAGGACGAGATGGCGTATTTCAAAATACAGGCTAGCAAACCCCAGACCCTTGGCTATGCCTTACAGGATTCCGCGGTCGGTTTGTGTGCATGGTTGACGGAAAAGTTTCGCACCTGGACAGATTGCGATGGCGAAATACGCAACGCGATTACTTGGGATGCGCTACTGACGAATATCTCCCTGTATTGGTATAGCGACAGTATTGCCTCATCTGTTCGCTTATACCGCGAGCATATGCAGTTCCCGGAGCCACAAAACCGTATTGAGGTTCCTACCGGTGTAGCCATATACAAGCGCGAGCTTGTTCGACCACCTAAGGCTTGGGTGGAGGCTAGCTATAACTTAATCCATTGGCACAAGGCGGACAGGGGCGGGCACTTTGCGGCAATGGAACAACCGCAGGCCTTTGCTGAGGATTTGTGGCGTTTTAAACAGGCTGCCGGCTAACACAGTTTGGTTTTACTCTGCGGGCTGATGCCTGCAGATTGCGATATTCTATCGGCTAGTCGGGATCAGGATTTCTTAACGAATTCGGATTTCAATTTCATCGCACCAATACCGTCAATCTTGCAATCAATGTCGTGGTCGCCGTCCACAAGTCGAATATTTTTTACTTTGGTGCCGACTTTTACGACGGAGGATGAACCTTTCACCTTAAGATCTTTGATAACAGTTACGGTGTCGCCGTCGTTTAGCACATTGCCGTTCGAGTCAGTGATAGCGTTTTCGTCAATTGCACTTTCGGCTATCTGCGCCCACTCGTGGCCGCAGGAGGGGCAGACGAACATGGCGCCGTCTTCGTAAGAGTATTCGGCTTGGCAGTCAGGGCAGGGAGGAGGTGTCATGCTTGAATTCCTTCTATTGCTGGCAGCCCGGCAGTTCGCCGAGGGCTTGTTTGATTCTGCAGCGTTTATTGACGTACATAAAGGCAGCTAGCCTCCGGATTGGTTTCGCAAGAAATTGACGGCCCCGCGACCCGCGACAAGGCCTCCGGCAAAGCAGGCAGTCAGTAGAAAGCCACCAGTGGGTGCCTCCCAGTCCAGCATTTCACCTGCGCAAAAAACACCGGGTTTCTGTGTCAGCATTAAACTGTCGTTTAGCTCCGAGAAGCTCAGACCGCCGGCAGTGCTGATGGCTTGATCGATGGGACTGTGGCCGGTCAGGGTTATGGGTAGTGCTTTTAAGAGGTTTGGTAGTTTCTTGATGTCTTGCATTTGTTCTTTGCTGGTCAGGGTTTTAAAGAGTGCGAGTTTGGTGTCTCGAATGCCGAGCTTACGCAGGTGATTGGTGGCCGAGTCCTTGCGTTTTTGCAGCAGCTCGTAAAGCTCTGCCTTGCTGCGAGCGGGTTGAAAATCCAAATTGATTTTTGCGCTGCCGCGTTTATCAATGGCATCGCGAATGTGACGTGAGGCTGCGTATATCAGGCTGCCTTCAAGGCCGTAGTCGGTAATCATCAGTTCGCCTTTTTGCTGCCATAGCGAATGATTGTCGAGCACAATAGAAAGCCCTATATTTTTTAATGGTTTGCCCGCGTAGTCGCGTTTGAAATCCTTGCGCCATTCGAAAAGAAAGCCGCCGTTGCTAGGCCTGAAGGGCGCGCACTGGAGCCCTTGTTCGGCAAAGGGCTTTGCCCAGCGACCATCCGTCCCCAGTGCTGCCCAGCTCGCTCCACCCAGGGCAAAGACGGCTGTATCAGCAGTTATTTGCCGTTGGCCGGACGGCGTGTCGAAATTATGCGAGCCCTCGGCTCCCCAGCTGCACCAGCGGTGGCGTGTGTGAAAGGTAACGCCCTTGCTTCGCAAGCGGCTAAGCCATTTACGCAGTAGGGGCGCAGCCTTCATCTCCTTGGGGAATACTCTGCCGGAACTGCCAACAAAGGTTTCAATGTCCAGCGTCTCGCACCAGGCGCGCAGCTCATCAGCGCCGAAGGTAGAGAGCAGCTTCGATACTTCAGACTGTCGCTCGCCGTAACGCTGCTGAAACTGCTCGCTCTTTTCTGTGTGGGTAATGTTGAGCCCGCCGATGCCCGCGCGAAGAAACTTGCGGCCGAGTGAGGGCATGGCGTCGAATACGGCAACGGCATAGCCGGCATCGGCTAATTGTTCGGCGGCCATCAGGCCGGCCGGTCCACCGCCAATAACAATGGCTTGGTAGGATGCGGTGGTAGTTTCTGCAGACATTGGGTGACCAGACGATGGATTACGGGTGCGTCACGTTCGAAAGCGACTTGAGCACGTATGATACAGCTTTATATGCGTTTAAGGCGTGAGGAGTTTGAGATGGCGCTGGGAAAGATCATTGGATTGCAGCATTTGGCTATTAACGTGAGAGATCTTGACGCAGCCAAGGTCTTCTACGGGGAGTTGCTGGGCCTGCCTGAGTTGCCTCGGCCTGAATCGGTGGCCGCGCAGTTCAGGAGCGTCTGGTATTTGCTGGGTAATGCAGAATTGCATGTGGTCGAGAACCCGGATTTTCAGCCTTTAAAATCACCGCTGGGGCCGCACTTTGCGGTGGCCTGCGATGACTTTGCCACAGCCAGCAAGCGCTTCGCGGAGATGGGCGCGCCCATTATGTTTGGGCCGGGCAAGGGTGCAGACGGTATTGAGCGGATAGTGTTGAAGGACCCGACGGGAAATGTGGTGGAGGTGATTGATTTGCCTTTGCATGGCGCCACGGTTTAACCGGGCTCTGCCGGTATTGTTTTGTGTAGGATTAACTGCAATTATTGTCGTCGCGCAATCGACGGAATGCGCGCGGCGCACCAACACCAGGAGCCAGTATGAGAGCAAAGATAGCGGCAATGACACTCGGATTGTTGGCGAATCCTGCGCTTGCAGAAGTCTACGGCAGCGTGTCCTACGGTTTTTTTGAGACGGAACTAGAGTTTGCAAATGTGTCGCTGGACTTTGACACTCCGACGCTGCAGTTGGCGCTTGGGAATAGCTTTAATAATTATCTATCTGCAGAATTTCGGCTCGGCTTGGCTGCAGATAAAGATAGCTCCTTCGGTTTGGACTTGGAGATTAGTGATTATTACGCGCTTTACGTAAAACCAACACTTCCGGTTAGCGATACTCTGTCAGCCTATTTGTTGCTTGGTGTTGCCAGAACGAATCTGGATTCCAGTGTTGGCGATGACGATGACGACGATGTCAGCTATGGCGTTGGTTTTTCGGCCAATGCAGGGCAAGGCTTTGATCTCTTCGCGGAGTACGTCAATCTCTACGATGATTCGGATAGTGGCGTGAGCGTCGAAATCGCCGGCTTTAATATCGGTCTAGCCTACACCTTCCCGTAGCAAAGCCTTGAAAGAAAAACGGGAAGCCAGTGCTTCCCGTTTTTGGTTCCTGAAATCATGGTGCAACAAATGCGTCTGTATGCCGTTGCGAATTTATGAGACGTTTCCGGTAACGCGCACCCTTCTGCTTTCCTTAGGCACTCCCGCATTACGCAGTGCTTCCCGACGCTTGATGCCATCATCAATAACATTTTTCAGGGCGATAATTAAACCGGTGACGATAAAGGCGCCGGGTGGCAGGATCGCCAGCAGAAACTGCTTGTAGTCGTCGAAGAATACGATCTTCCAGCTTTTGGCGCCCTCTCCAAAGAGTAAGTCCATATTGGCAAAGAGCGCGCCGGTGCCGACGAGCTCGCGCACGGCTCCAAGCAGGATTAATATGACGCCAAAACCCAGCCCCATCATCAGTCCGTCATACATTGCCGGCAGCACCTTGTTTCTCGAAGCGAAGGCATCAGCGCGGCCGAGGATCAGGCAGTTGGTGGTAATCAGGGGCAGAAAGATGCCCAGTATCTGAAACAGTTCGTAGGTGAAAGCCTGCATCAGGAGTTCGATGCAGGTTACGGCCGCAGCGATAATCATGACAAAGGCCGGCAGCCTGACGGCGTCTGAGACAAATCCGCGAATCAGGGATACCGATGTGGATGAAGCAAGTAATACCGCGACTGTTGCCAAGGCCATGCCCAGGGAGTTAACCACAGAGCCGGTGACCGCCAACAGAGGGCAGAGGCCGAGTAACTGAACAATGGCCGGGTTGTTCTTCCAGAGCCCGTTTAAAGAAAGCTCGCTGTAATTAGTGTCACTCATGGCGTCGCCTCCTGCGTGGTCTTCACGCTGGTGTTGTTAGCGGGTCCGATTACCGCCTCGGATGTTGGATCCTTGCTTGTGCTTTCGACGCTGGCGATCAGATGGTCGCGATTTTCGGCAAAATATTGCAGAGTTTGAAATACGGTTTTTGTTACCGCGCGCGGTGTGATGGTCGCACCGGTGAACTGGTCGAACACGCCGCCGTCTTTTTTAACTTTCCAGTCACCGACTTGGGGATTGCCAATGCTCTTGCCGACGAAACCTTCCACCCAGTCGCTTTTCTTGCGATCAACCGCATCGCCGAGACCGGGCGTTTCACGATGTTGCAATATGCGAACGCCGGCGAGACTGCCGTCGCGGTTAATGCCGACAATCATGTCGATGTCACCGGTATAACCTTCGCGGGCTGTTGCGGGCAAGATCGCACCGATGAACTGGCCCTTTAAACTGGCAAGATAGGCCGATTTTGCTTCTCGCAGGCCAAGCAGTTTTGCGTCGTCCACCAATACCGTATTGTCGAGCATGGAGTTGTCGTGACGATCTTCCGGAATAATCTGCAGCAAGGCTTTCTCTTCCGCCGCGCGAATATTGGCTTTAATCAGGTCGCGGCTGCCGAGGTAGGTGCCGGCAATGATCGCCGTGGTTATTGCGGCAAAGATACCCAAAAGCATGCTGTTCTTACTGATCGACTTCCCGAGCATCAGTCGCTCTCCCCGGTTTTACGCTTGGTCTTGTGACCGTAGGTGCGAGGCTGGGTGTAGTGATCCAGTAAGGGCGCGGCAAAGTTCATCAACAAAACGGAGAAGGCAATCGCGTCGGGGTAGTTGCCCCAGACCCGGATGAGATAAACCAGCAAGCCAATACAAGCGCCGTAGATAATGCGGCCCTTGTTGGAAACCGCGGAAGTCACCGGATCTGTGACAATAAAGAAGGCGCCCAGCATGGTGGCGCCGCTAAACAAATGGAACATGGGCGAGCCGCCGGACGCGGAACTGCCGCCGTCGTAAAACAGGGCGGACATAATGAACAGGGCTGCCAACATGCTCAGCGGTGCATGCCAGGTAAAAACGCGACGGTATAGCAGGTATAGACCTCCGGCGAGAAAGCCGATATTGGCCCACTCCCAGCCAAGACCACCGAGCGTACCGAACTGTTTGCTATTGGCCCACATATCCTTGATCAGAAGCGAGTCGTTCTGTTTGAGAATGTCCAGTGGCGTTGCCATCGTAAGGGCATCGACTTGGCCAATGCTGAAGCAGCGCATAAAGGCGTCGATGGGCCCGAGCAGAGAGCCATCGAAGCTGCCCGCAGGCGCTACCCAGCTGGTCATTTGCACGGGGAAAGAAATCAGAAGTACGACATAGCCAACCATGGCCGGGTTAAAGGGGTTGTAGCCCATGCCCCCATAAAGATGCTTGGCGAATACGATGGCGAATAAAATACCGACGGCGATGAGCCACCAGGGCGAGGCCGGTGGCAGGGCGATGGCCAATAGCAGGGCGGTCACCAAGGCGCTGCCGTCATTGAGGTAAAAGGCAATAGGCCGCTTGCGCGCTTTCAGTACGGCTGCTTCCATGCCCAGCGCAAGTAGGGAAGCCCACAGAATATTCATCAGCGTGCCGAAGCCGAAAAAATAAGTGAGAGCGAATACGCCGGGAATGGTGGATAGCATTACCAGTCGCATAACGGTGGCGGTGTCTAGCGGACCGTGGGCATGGGGCGAACTGAGGGTTAAAAAGGCCATGGTCTATTCCTGTCCGCTTGCGTTGTTGCGTGCTGCAGCGAGTTTTTCTTCGAGTTTGGCAAGGGTGTCGCGCAAGATGCTTGCCGTGTCAGCGCCACTGGCCTCGGCTTCAGCCAGTTTTTCGCGGGTTTTGCTGACGCGCGCTTCCATAGCTTCGAGCGCTTTTTGAGCCTTTAGCTCCGGGCTCAGATTGGCAGCGGCATCGCGTGCAGCTTGGGCGCGTTCGATCGCGAGTTGGGCCGGATCGGCCTTATCGCTGCTTGTGGGCCTTGCTGATGGTGCAGGTGATTGTGATTCGGACAGTGCTTCCAACTCTGCGCGGGCAGTATCGAGTTTCTCGCGCAAAGTCTGCGTGGATTTTTCCAATACTTCAGCGGTTTCGCTGCCCGAGTCCTTGGCCTCTGCAAGTTTCTGCTCTGATTTTTCCAGACGTTTCTTTAAAGAAGCCACAAGCTGTTCGGCCTTCTCGAGTGGCGTTTGCTCGGCTGCTTTATCCCGTGCGGCCTGCGCTCTGGCGATGGCGGCTTGCGCCGGGTCACTCGATTGGCTTTGTTGATGGCGCGAGAGTTCTGCTTTTGCCTGTGCGAGCTTTTCAGTCATGCGCTCGTGTGCGGTTTGCAGGGCGCCGAGATTGGGCGCCTGACTCTCTTGCGCTTCTTTTAACTTGGTGGCTGCACTTTCAAGACGTTTTTCAGCGGTGGCGGCAGCTTTCTCAAGGCGTGCCAGTGTTTCTTCCGGCGTTTCTTCACTCGCCTTGCCGTCGCGTTTGGCCATCGCCTTTTCTATGGCGGCTTGGGCTGGGTCTTTGGTGACCGTTGCGGCAGCTTTCGCCTGAGCTGCGCTCACAGGGTCGCTGCCTGCGGCTGCCTTCTTCTTGGCTGCTTCCTGACGGGCTTTGCGGCGAGCCTCTTTTTCGGCTTCTTCGCGTTCAATACGTTCCTGACGTGCTTCAAAGCGCGCCTTGGCATGCTCCGACTTTACTTTTTCCTGCTGCTGCTTTCGGATTTCCGATTTGGAGGCGCGGTAGTACTGCACCAGCGGGATATTGCTGGGGCAAGCGTAGGAGCAGGCACCGCACTCAATGCAATCAAACAGATTATGCTCTTCGAGTTTCTCGTATTCCTTGCCGCGAGCAAACCAGTACATCTGCTGGGGCAGCAAGGATGCCGGGCACGCTTCGGCACACAGGCCGCAGCGAATACAGGCCTGCGCAGGAGGCGGTGGTGGCAATTCTTTTTTAGTGGGCGCGAGCAGGCAGTTGGTGGTTTTCACCACGGGTACGCTGCTGTCGTGAAGGGTGAAGCCCATCATGGGGCCGCCCATGACCAGACGAGAGCAATGGTCTTTGTTGAAGCCGCCTAGCGTTAGCAGGTAGTCGACCGGTGTGCCCAGTAGCACTTCAAAGTTACCGGGCTTGCTGCAGGCCTCGCCAGTAACCGTAGTGATGCGGGAAATCAGGGGTTCGCCCAAACTGATGGCGCGGTGAATCGCCACGCAGGTGCCGATATTTTGGCAGACGATGCCAACATCAGCTGGCAAGCCCCCCGAGGGCACTTCGCGACCGGTGAGAATCTGTATGAGCTGTTTTTCGCCACCGGAAGGGTATTTGGTGGGGAAAACCACGACCTCGATTGAGCTACCTTCGGCGGCGGCGCGCAGAGCGACAATGCCTTCCTCTTTGTTGTCTTCAACACCAATGAGGGTTTGCTCAGAAGGTTGGATTAGATGCTGTAAGACTTTTACGCCCGCAATTATTTGATCGGCGCGTTCTCGCATCAGAATATCGTCGGCGGTGATGTAGGGCTCACACTCGGTGCCGTTGATAATCAAGGTGTCGATCTTGGCATCTTCGCGGGTGCTGAGTTTTACCGCCGAAGGAAAGCCTGCGCCACCCATGCCAGCGATGCCGGCATGGCGAATTATGCTGAGGAGAGTGCTTTTGTCGAGGGCCTGATAGTCCGCCACACCTTCGTGTTCAATCCATTCATCCTTGCCGTCGGTGTCGATCACGATGCAGGGTGCGTTTAGGCCGGAAGGGTGCGGGATTTCCCGCGATTCGATGGCGCTGACTGTACCCGAGCTGGCCGCGTGAATCGGCACGCTGACAAAGCCCTTGGCCTCGGCAATCATCTGACCTTTGAGAACACGCTGGCCGACTTCGACGATGGGCGCGGCGGGTGCGCCAATATGCTGCGATAGGGGATGAATCAGCTGTGGCGGAATGCCGGCGGATTCGATACCACGTCCCAAAGACTGTATTTTATTTTCCGGTGGGTGAACGCCGCCGTGAATATCCCAAATCTTTCTCATGCGGCCTGATCCTTGCTGGCTTCGCTGCGGTCGCTCGCGATCAGGTCTGCGGTAATCACTTTTTCGGCCGGTGCCGGTAGTTCCCAGCTCCAGTTTTGTACTGTGGTGGGTAGCGGAACCATGTCGATACAGTCTACGGGGCAAGGCTCAACACAGAGGTCGCAGCCGGTACACTCACTTGCGATCACGGTGTGCATGTGTTTCGCAGCACCCAGAATGGCGTCTACCGGACAGGCCTGAATACATTTGGTGCAGCCGATGCATTCGTCTTCCCGAATGAAGGCAACCGAGGGCACGGCGGCCTCTTCAGCATCCAGCGGCAGGGCTTCGACATCGAGCAAATCGGCCAGGGCATGAATGGTCGTTTCGCCACCGGGCGGGCATTTGTTGATGGCATCGCCATCGGCAATAGCTTCGGCGTAGGGCCGACAGCCGGGGTAGCCACACTGGCCGCATTGGGTTTGCGGCAGCAGCGCCTCAACCTGATCGGCAATGGGGTCGCCTTCGGTTTTGAACTTGACTGCGGCAAAACCGAGCAGCGAACCGAACGCGAGGCCAAGTATCGCCAGTGAGCCGAGCGCGGCGAGAAAAGGGTGTTGGCTGAGCAGTTCAATCATCGTCACACCAACCCGGCAAAGCCCATGAAGGCCAGCGACATCAGGCCAGCGGTGACCATGCCTATGGCGGGGCCTTTAAACGGAGCCGGCACGTCGGCGACTGCCAGTCGTTCGCGCATGGCGGAAAACAAAACGAGCACGAGCGAAAAGCCGGCGGCGGCGCCGAAGCCATAGAGTGCGGACTCCACGAAATTGTGCTCTTTGTTGATATTCAGCAGCGCAACGCCCAGTACGGCACAGTTGGTGGTAATCAGCGGCAGAAAAACGCCCAGGACTTTGTAGAGCAGGGGGCTGGTCTTGCGTACGACCATCTCGGTGAATTGCACCACCACGGCGATAACCAGGATAAAGGAAATGGTGCGCAGGTATTCCAGTCCCAGCGGCACGAGCAACCATTCGTAGGTGAGCCAACTGCAGATAGAAGCCAGAGTGAGAACGAAGGTGGTCGCGCTGGACATGCCGATAGCGGTTTCCAGTTTATTGGACACGCCCATGAAGGGGCACAGTCCGAGAAACTGCACCAGCACAAAATTATTGACCAGAATGGCGCTGATCAATAAAACAGAATAGTCCGCTAACATCGTGTCAGGCCTCAAAGGCTGAGTTTGTGGTCTAGCAGGCTATGGATAGGGGCTTGATCGTCGTGATCGCGACCGTCCGGTAGACTGCAAAGTGTGCGCGGTGGGCAAGTGCCCAGTATAAAAGTGGGCCAAGGTTCAAAAACCAGGGTCCAAAATAAGTGCGGTAATAATATTTTAAATCGAACAAGTGTTCAATTTAAAAGTCGTTGAAAGCACTGGCAAAATCGGCCGTTTGAGTGGCTATTTCCGTAATTTTCTATTTTTGTGGGAGCCTGTCCTGCAGGCGAATCTCTCGCGAGGTAATTCGCCTGCAGGGCAGGCTCCTACTACTACTTGACCTTCATGCCCGGTTTGGCGCCCTCATGGGGCTCCAATATCCAGATGTCCTTGCCGCCTGGCCCCGCAGCCAGGACCATGCCTTCCGATAGGCCAAAGCGCATTTTGCGTGGCTTGAGATTGGCGACCAGGACGGTATTTTTGCCGATAAGCTGCTCTGGCGCATAGGCCTCGCGAATGCCCGCGAAAACCTGTCTGGTGTCATGGCCCAGACTTACTGTCAGCTTTAAGAGTTTGTCGGCGCCTTCGACGTACTCCGCGTTGACGATTTCGACAATGCGCAGGTCTATCTTGGCGAAGTCGTCAAACTCGATTTGCCCAGTGGCACTGCTGTCGGCGGCTGCGCCTTTCTGCTTGGCGTTAGGCGAGGATTTTGCCGCTGGTTGTTTGGCTGGCGCGGATTCCTCAATGCTGTCCGCCAGCATTTTATCGACGGTGTCCGCTTCGATGCGGCTCATCATCGGCTTGAATTTTTCAATGCTGTGATTCAACAGTGGCTCGAATTGATCCGGCCAGCCTAGCTCGGCATTGAGGAAGGCTTCGGTCTGGCGTGCCAGTTCGGGTACTACCGGCTTGAGGTAGGTCATCAGTACTTTAAAGAGGTTGATGCACTGGGAGCTGACCGCAACAGCCTCGGCTTCGGTACCCGGATCTTTTGCCGTTTTCCAGGGCTCTTTGGCATCGAAGTACTCGTTGGTAGCATCGGCCAGCGCCATAATTTCGCGCACGGCGCGGGAATATTCGCGCTGCTCATAGAGCTTGGCGATTTCAGCGGATTTGCCAATCACGCGCTGCCAAAGGTCTTCGTTTTCCAAGTTGTTACTTAAAGCGCCCGCATTGCCCTTGTGAATGAATTTGGTGCTGCGGCTGGCGATATTGATCAGTTTGCCTACGAGGTCAGCGTTTACCCGCTGGGTAAAATCTTCCAGGCTCAGGTCTATGTCATCTACGCCGCCGGACAATTTGGCTGCGAAGTAGTAGCGCAGATATTCGGGCTGAAGGTGCTTGAGGTAGGTGGCCGCGTTGATAAAGGTGCCGCGGGATTTCGACATTTTTTTGCCGTTGACCGTCAAAAAGCCGTGAACGTAGATCGACGTAGGCTTGCGAAATCCGGCTGAGTCCAGCATGGCCGGCCAAAACAGTCCGTGGAAGTTGATGATGTCCTTGCCGATAAAGTGATAGAGCTCGGCTTTGGAATCTTTGGCCCAGAATTCGTCAAAGGATCGACCGCTTTTCTCGCACCAGTTGGCGCAGCTGGCCATGTAGCCGATGGGGGCGTCCAGCCAGACGTAGAAGTACTTCCCCGGTGCGCCGGGAATTTCAAAACCGAAGTAGGGCGCGTCGCGGGAAATATCCCAGGAATTCAGCCCTGCTTCCAGCCACTCGCCGAGCTTGTTAGCAATTTGTGGCTGCAGGCTGTCGGAGCGGGTCCACTCTTTCAGGAAGTCGGTAAATTCGGCCAGCTTGAAAAAGTAATGAGTGGACGCTTTTTCAATCGGCGTTGCGCCGGAAATAACCGAACGGGGATTGATTAGGTCTGCTGGTGTATAGGTTGCCCCGCAGGCTTCACAATTATCGCCGTACTGATCATCGGTCTTGCACTTGGGGCAGCTGCCTTTGATATAGCGGTCAGCCAGAAACAATTCTTTTTCCGGATCGAACAGTTGGGTGATCTCGCGCTTTTCAATGTGGCCCTTGGCCTCGAGACGTTTGTAGATTTCCCGGGAATAGTGCTCGCACTCGGATGAATGGGTGGAGTAGTAGTTGTCGAAGTCGATCAGAAAGCCGTCAAAATCGCGCTGGTGGTCGGCTTGAACCCGCTTAATTTGCTCTTCCGGCGTAATGCCCAGTTTTTCGGCAGTGAGCATGATGGCGGTGCCGTGAGCGTCGTCGGCGCACAGATAAGTGCAGTCGTGACCTCTCAACTTTTGGAATCGGACCCAAATGTCTGTTTGTATGGTTTCCAACAGATGGCCTAGATGGAGGGGGCCATTAGCGTAGGGCAGTGCGCTGGTTACCAGTATTTGTCGTGTTGAAGACATGCTGTTCCTGCAATAAGTCCGGGTTCGCAGGCCCGCCCCGCAGGGGCTTGCCAAAAGCGCGATACTATAGCGTTTTTAGGGCCTCGGTGCATCCGTTGTGGTCGCTGTGAAGCGCGCAATACAGGCCGTGAACGCTTATTCGGCAAAGTGGGCGCGCGTTGTTCGCACATAAGCAAGCGCGTATACTCGCCATCCAATTTTCCGATCAAGTTCCGGCGTATTATGTCCAAAGATATTGAGCAGACAGTTCGTGAGCAGCTGTTGGCCCACCCATTGCCAGTGCTGGGCGTGCCTCTGAATCTTGTTGGCTCGGTCGAGCACGTAAAGATAGGCGATAAATCCGCTGAAGTTTCGGTTCAACTGCGCTTTCCGGCAAAGCTATCGGCACCTCAGATTGAAGCGTCGCTGCTGGCGGTTTTACGCGCAGCCTCAGGTCTTGAGCAATGCAAGATCAAGCTCAGCAGCCGGATTGACACTGCGCCGACTCAGGGCGAGACCCAAAATCTGGAGCGGGTCAAAAATATCATTGCGGTGGCCTCGGGCAAGGGCGGTGTGGGTAAATCCACAACCTCGGTAAACCTTGCGCTGGCGCTGGCGGTTGAAGGCGCTAAAGTCGGTTTGTTGGATGCCGATATTTATGGCCCCAGCCAGCAGTTGATGCTGGGTGTAAAGGAAGGGCAGCGCCCCGAGCAATACGGTACGCAGTATCTAAAGCCGATAATGGCTCACGGTATTCAGTCGATGTCGATGGGCTATCTGGTGACCGAGAAAACGCCCATGGTCTGGCGCGGGCCGATGGTAAGCGGTGCTCTACAGCAGTTATTAAATCAAACATACTGGGACGAGCTGGATTATCTGATCATTGATATGCCCCCCGGTACCGGTGATATCCAGTTAACCTTGTCACAGAAAGTGCCGGTTAGTGGCTCGGTGATTGTAACCACGCCTCAGGATATTGCGTTGCTTGATGCGATAAAAGGTATCGAGATGTTCCATAAAGTTGATGTGCCGGTGTTGGGTATCATCGAAAATATGGCCGTACATATCTGCAGTGAATGCGGTCATCGTGAGCATTTGTTTGGCGAGGGTGGTGGCCAACGCGTTGCCGCTGACTACAAGGTGCCGCTGCTGGGCTCCCTGCCCTTGGCCTTGCAGATACGAGAGCAGGCTGACCGAGGCTTGCCTGTGGTGGTAGAAAATCCCGAGTCGGAAACTTCTCGGATATACCGGGAGATCGCCTTGCGTTTAGCGGGTGAGCTCGCCCGGCGGCATAGCGGTGAATCGGCCTTTCCCAATATTGTGATCAAGAATGATTAGTTGTATCAGTTAGCCGGGGCGCGCTCCCGGTTTGCTGTAGGTAAACTGTTCGAGCTTACGTGAACAAAAAAGGATAGATAATCCAATGAGTATTAAAGCAGACAAATGGATTCGTCGGATGGCGGAAAGCGACGGTATGATCGAGCCCTTCGAGCCGGGTCAGGTGCGAGAAAACGAGGGCGGCAAGATTATTTCTTACGGAACCTCTAGCTACGGCTACGATGTGCGTTGCTCTGATGAGTTTAAAGTCTTTACCAATATTCATTCGGCGACGGTTGACCCAAAAAAATTCGACGAAAAAAGCTTTGTCGATATCAAGGCGGATTATTGCATTATTCCCCCTAATTCCTTTGCGCTGGCGCGTACCGTCGAGTATTTCCGTATCCCCCGCAATGTGCTGACTATTTGCTTGGGTAAATCCACCTATGCGCGCTGCGGCATTATCGTGAACGTCACTCCGCTGGAGCCTGAGTGGGAAGGTCATGTGACGCTGGAATTTTCCAATACGACAACGCTGCCGGCAAAAATTTACGCGAATGAAGGTGTGGCTCAAATGCTATTCTTTGAGTCTGACGAGGTTTGTGAGGTGAGCTACAAGGATCGCGGCGGAAAATATCAGGGGCAGCGCGGCGTTACGCTACCCAAAACCTGATATTGTCTGCTGTTGCTCAGGCGCCGGGTTGGCCTAATGACGCTGACTCGAGGCGCATTTCGTAGCGTTCGTCGTCTTCTTCCTGAACGATTTGTACGATAAGGTAATCCAGGTCGGGGGCAACCCAGATCCAGGTTTCCTTGTCTTTGCCTTCAGTGTGCTGGCGTAGCTTGATTGTGGGTATCTGGCGCTTGCCCAGACTAAGTATTTCTTCGCCGATTGCCTCAATGTGGTAGTACTTGACCCGGCCCCGGTCGACCATGCGGTAGGACTGTGCTTGCGCCAATTTACCTGATATCAGGTCTAGTCGAAGTTGCAGCTGCAGGGCTAGCTTGTCGTAACTGGGCTCGTGAATCTCGACGCTGCGTGTCTTGTCGTCGAGTATGACCTTAGCCCTTCCTCGGTCCCAGTTGTAGCTTATATCCTGGTTTTTACTTTTGCCCGGGCCTTGTCGATAGCGGTAGTGGAGGGGGGTGATCTGCCCGTCCAGAACGCGTACGTCCGCGGATTCTGCCAGACTGAAGAAGAGTATTCGGGCGGAGTCCGACAAATTCCAGTGGTCGGTGGACACCTGCCGTAATTCCCGTTTTACCTCGGCTACCATGCCGTCTTTGGCAATGCGGTAGGTTGCGCGGTAGGGCTTGAGTTCAATCATTGGCGCCGGGGCAGGATCGCCACCCGCAAGGGTGATGTCGCCTAGCAATAAGGTGGCCAGAAAAAGGCTAAGAAGGGCAGCCTTTCCGGAAAGCGTTTTGTTTTGTATTCTCCGTTGTGACCATGGCTTCTTGAAATTGTATGCCCGTTTCGGGGAGCTGTATGCCATCGAATTCCGCCCGGTTGCCCAGTAAAGTCAGCCTGTTTTCCGCAAACCACTGTGCTGCCATGGGGTATATGCGGTGTTCCTGTTCGAGTACTCGTCGTGCGAGAAGTTCCGCGCTGTCACCGGCGAATACCGGCACCCTAGCTTGCAAGATTGGCGGACCGCCGTCGAGTTCCTCGGTCACAAAATGGACGGTGGCGCCTGCTTCTTTGTCGCCGGCGTCGATGGCGCGCTGGTGGGTGTGCAGCCCTGGATACTTCGGTAGCAGTGAGGGGTGTATGTTAATCAGGCGCCCTCGAAAATGGCGGACGAAATCGGCGCCAAGAATACGCATGAAACCCGCGAGGATCACCAGGTCCGGTGAATAGCGGTTAATGGCTTGCATAAGGGCGTGATCAAAGGCATCGCGACTTTCGAACGCGCGGTGGTCCAGTGCCGCCGTAGCAATGCCTGCTTCACTTGCTCGCTGCAGGCCGCCCGCCTCCGGACGATTGCTGATGACCGCGCAAATTTCCGCCGACAAAGCGCCGCTGGAGCTGGCGTCAAGAAAAGCCTGCAGATTTGAGCCGCCGCCCGAAATCAGGATGACTGTGCGGCAGGGCATTTTACAGGCCCTGCAGCTCGACCCGGCTCACATCGTCTTCGGAAGCCTGAATTTCGCCAATGACGGAGGCTTCTTCACCTTGCTGTTTGAGCATGTCCAGCACGGCTTCAGTGTGTTCCGGTGCCACACACAGTACAAAGCCTATACCGCAGTTGAAGGTTCGGTACATTTCGGTGGTTTTGACGTTGCCCGCTTTTTGCAGCCAGTTAAAAATTTCAGGGCGCTGCCAGCTGTTGACGTCAATCGCTGCGATCGTGCCTTTGGGTAATACGCGCGGAATATTCTCAAGCAGGCCGCCACCCGTAATATGGGCCATGGCTTTGATTGGGTACTCTTTTATCAGGCGCAGAATCTGGCGGGCATAAATACGGGTCGGGGCCAGTAGAGTTTCCCCTAATGTACTGTCGGCAAAAGGTTCGCTGAGGTCGGCGCCGCTGACTTCGATGATCTTGCGAATCAGCGAGTAGCCGTTTGAGTGTGGACCTGAAGAGCGAATGCCTATTAGCTGGTCGCCGACCCGCGCCGAGAGGCCATCGATAATGGCCGATTTCTCCACGACGCCGACGCAAAATCCGGCGAGGTCGTAGTCTTCGCCCTCATACATGCCAGGCATTTCGGCGGTTTCGCCGCCCACCAGAGCACAGCCCGACAATTCGCAACCGGCGCCAATGCCTTCGACTACGCTGGCGGCCATATCGACATTGAGTGCGCCGGTGGCGTAATAATCCAGAAAGAATAGGGGCTCGGCGCCGGTAACGAGTAAGTCGTTGACGCACATTGCAACCAGATCGATGCCGATCGTGTCGTGCTTGCTCATGTCCATTGCCAGGCGCAATTTAGTGCCAACGCCATCGGTACCCGAAACCAGCACCGGCTCTTTATAGCCGCTGGGAATCTGGCACAAGGCACCGAATCCGCCGAGTCCGGACATGACTTCGGAGCGGCGTGTTTTCTTGGCGATATGCTTTATGCGCTCAACCAGCGCGTCGCCCGCGTCGATATCGACACCGGCATCTTTGTAGCTTAAGGAGGGAGAAGAATCGGTCATCAGCGGCACCCTAGTGAGAGGCGGGCTATTCTAGCTTGATTACGCGGCAAATTCAGCAGTAAATTCGGACCCCGTGCTGCTGTATCCCTGAGCGGCCCGTTGCTACAATGCGCGCTTGCTATGTTGCTGGTTTGCGGGAAGTTTATGAAACACATCACGATGCTTCTGCTGTTGCTAGTCGGCTTATGTGCTCAAGCGGAGCTTGTCAGCACGCTCTACGACGTGCGTGTGGAGGTCAGCGAGCGTGGTGATCAAGCGCTTAAGCGCGCCGCTACGCAGGGTCTCGGCGAGGTGCTGGTGCGCGTGAGTGGACGCTCAAATATTACACAGGCGCAGTCCATTCAGCAGGGTTTGCGCGATGCGCAGAGTCTTTTATTCCAGTATCGCTATGAGACTGAAACTGACAAAAACGTACAACGACTTTTCCTCAGGCTTAATTTTAGTGAGACCGAGGTCAATCGACTGCTGATTCAGTCGGGCCTGCCGCTTTGGGATAAAAATCGACCGCGAACTCTGGTGTGGCTCGCGATAGACGATGTTAACGGGCGGCGCTTTGTCAACGAGACCGATAACCCTGATGTCGTTGAAGCCCTGCGCACGGCGGCGAGTCGTCGCGGTGTGCCGTTGGTGTTCCCGGTTTTGGATATTGATGACCGGCTGCAATTAACCGCCGGCCAGGTTTGGGCCATGGACTTAAGTGCCGTGCGCAGCGCGGCTGAGCGTTACCGCGCTCCTCAAATACTGACCGGTCGCCTCACCCGTCTTTCCACCAGCTGGATTGCCAATCTCGCACATCTGAGCAGTCACGACGAAAATTTTCTGGACTATCAATCTGCAAGTCTGACTGCCGTGCTGGATCCGGTGATTAACCAAATCGCCGACGATTTGGCCGCCAGGTATGCGGTGGTGCGCTCCGAGCAAGGTGAGTTGAGTGCCAATATTGTCGTAAGCGGAATTGATGATTTTCGCGACTATGCCCGCTTGCTGACTTATTTGGAAAGCGTTGCGGTGATCGAGCACGCTAACCCTGTGTGGATTTCCGGCTCGCAAATGGTGGTGTTGCTGCATTTGCAGGGCGACATGGAAAAAGCGCGGCAGTTTTTCTTTCTGGACAAAAAAATCCTGGAAGACGCTAGTCCGGGGGTGGCTTTTACTGAGTCGCACATTCCAATTGAGCAAGTGCATAGCTTTTACCGCTGGCAGAATCCCCGGTGAGAAAGGTACCTATAAAGAGAATTGCAGATGACTAACAGGCAGCTTGTGTTGTTATCGCTTGCGGTGCTGGTGGCCGGCGTTTTTATTCATCTGCTAAAGCCCATTCTGGCTCCCTTTCTGGTTGGCGCTTTGCTCGCCTATCTAGGTGACCCTTTGGTAGACAGGCTGGAGGCTCGACGCATTGGCCGGACTGTGGCTGTTTGCATTGTGTTCTTCGCGCTTACGCTTCTTGCCTTCATTGCGCTATTAATTGTGCTCCCGCTCCTGATTGATCAATTTCAGTTGCTGGGCGTGCGCCTTCAGACTCTGATGCAGTGGATTCAGGCGACGGTTTTGCCTGAGATTCGTGCGAAATTCGGCGAGGGCGAGTCTCTGGCTCAGGCGGGGCAGGCTCTGGGCCGCAATATTGGCTCGGTTGGGCAAATAGTGGTGTCGTTGTGGACTCGTCTGAGTGGGTCCAGTTTGGCGATTCTTGCCTGGCTCAGCACCTTGACGCTCATCCCGGTCGTCACTTTTTACCTGCTTCGAGACTGGGACATTCTGATCGCCAAAATTAGCGACCTGTTGCCGCGCAGTATCGAAGGTCGGGTCGGCCTTATTGCGAGGGAGTGCGACAGCATCCTAGGGGCCTTTATAAGAGGGCAGCTTTTGGTGATGGCTGCGTTGGCGGTTATTTATACGCTCGGACTCTGGGTCGTCGGCTTGGAGCTGGCCTTGGTGCTGGGAATTCTCGCGGGGCTGGCGAGCATTGTTCCCTACATGGGCTTTATCATCGGAATAATTGCCGCCAGCATTGCCGCCTGGTTTCAGTTTCACGATGTCTGGGTGCTGTTGCAGGTGGCCGTTGTATTTGGCATCGGACAAATGCTGGAAGGCATGGTGTTAACGCCGCAACTCGTGGGTGACCGCATCGGCCTGCATCCCGTCGCCGTCATATTTGCATTATTGGCGGGGGCGCAGCTTTTCGGCTTCGTCGGCATATTGCTTGGCTTGCCCGCTGCAGCGGTGATTATGGTGATGGTTCGGCACGCACACGACCACTATCTCGGCAGCGAACTTTACGGCGCAAACAATGATGTGGGTATGAGTCCGGATGAGTGAGCAGCTTCCGCTGGGCCTGGGCCCGGATAAATCCCTGTGCTTTGCAAATTTTTATACCCTGGCGCCCAACCGCTTGTTAGTAAATCAACTGCGCCTTCAAGCTATCGGAGAAGGGGAGCAGTGGGTGTATGTGCACGGGGGGGCAGAAAGTGGTCGTAGCCACCTGTTGCAGGCCAGCTGTCAGGAGGCCGCCGAGGCCGGTATGCGCAGCGCCTACATCCCGTTGAAAGAGTTGGCAGAGTATTCTCCTCAAGAACTGCTGTCGGGGGCGGAGCAGCTTCACTTGCTGTGCATAGACGATCTCGAGCTGGTTGCCGGGAACAAGCCGTGGGAAGAGGCGCTGTTTCACTGCTATAACCGCATGACGCTAAGCGGCAGTGCAATGCTCATTGCAGCGGCAGAGCCGGCGGCGACCGTCGCGGTTGACTTGCCTGACCTGCGCTCGCGCTTGAGTAGCTTTAGCGTTTACCAAATGCGAGGCTTGCAAGACGAGGAAAAGATGGCCGCCCTGCGTTTCCGCGCTGACTGTCTGGGGATGGAGCTCAGTCAGGAAATTGCGGAGTACCTTTACCACCGCGCGTCACGAAATCTGGCGGCGCTATTTGCCTGTCTGGAGCAGCTGGATCTGGAATCTTTGCGGCAGAAGCGCGCCCTGACCAAGCCTTTTGTCAAGACGGTTATGGGGTGGTAAGGTTTCTCGGGTTTGGTGCAAGGCTTCTTGAGCCTAAGTCCTTATAAAGTGGCATTAATAGCAAATATCGGTTATATCTAGGCACTCAAGAAAAATGTTAAGCTCTGCGCCGTTAATTCAATGTTGATATTGGGTGTGGCAAGCGAGCATACCAGTCAACAAACACAGTGACATTGAGTTTCACCGGGGGATTTACAATGAAGAAAGTTTTAATTGGAGTTGCGGCAGCCCTGTCGGTTGTTGCCACCACATCTGCCATTGCCGAAGGGCAGTGGATGGTGAATCCGGCGATCGGTTATCAGGGGTTTGACGGCGATCGCAATCTGGATAATTCGACCACGGGCATTATCGGCTTGGAAAAGCAGCTATCCAGCGACTGGGGTATTGAAGCGCGATACATGTTTACCGAGGCTGACAACAAATACAACGTTAAGGCTGGCGATGCTGACCTTCAGCAGTTCAGCGTTGACGCACTGCGCTATTTGGGCAAGTTTGGCGGTGATCGCTGGGCGCCTTACGTGGCCATTGGCTTGGGCGTTGGTGATTTTGATCAAGACAACGAAACTAACAACGAAACTCAAGCCAATGCTGGCGGCGGTGTTCGTTTTGCAATCGATCACAACTGGTCGGCTCGCTTTGATGTCCGCGCTATTAATAGCTTGGATAACGAACAAACTGATGGTCTGGCCAGTCTTGGTGTCAGCTACGCCTTTGGCGGGTCTTCCAAGCCTGCACCTGCTCCGATGAAGCCTAGCGAGAAAGATTCTGACGGTGACGGCGTGGGCGACAGCAAAGACCGCTGTGCTGGCACCCCGGTTGGCGTTGTTGTTAATGCTGCTGGTTGCCCGCTCGATAGCGATGGTGACGGTGTGCCGGATTACATGGACAAGTGTCCCAAGACTCCCGCTGGCCGTCAGGTCGACGAACAGGGTTGTAAGTTTGTTCTGACTACTACTGAACAGATCCGTATGGAAGTGAACTTCCCCAACAACTCAGCCACAATTCCAGCAGCTTACCTGCCGGAAATTGAGAAAGTTGCCAAGTTCCTGAAACAGTACGGTGGTGTTAGCGCTGTGATTGAAGGCCATTCTGACTCTTCCGGATCAGACGCCTACAACAAAGTGCTGTCTCAGCGCCGAGCCGATTCTGTTAAAGCTACTCTGGTTACCCAGTTTGGCATTGACGCTTCACGCTTGACTGCGATTGGATATGGCGAAGAGCGTCCGGTTGCTAAAAACGACACTCGTGAAGGGCGTCAGGCGAACCGTCGTGTGGTTGCGGTTCTCAAGGCTGAAGTGACTAAGTAAGCACTTCCTTCAAAGTAAAAGGCCTCCTCATGGAGGCCTTTTTTTTGTCTAATAGTTGGTAAGCTGATAGAGCGTAAAATTTCATAAGGATAAAAAGGACCGTCGATGAAATTAGCGAACCCCTACCCATCCAGGGCGAGTGCGAATTATGTGTTAGTGATTTTGGTGCTGGCCTACATCCTGTCATTCATCGATCGAAATATTCTGGCGCTGTTGGTGGGACCTATTCGGGAGGAGTTTGCGCTCACTGACTTTCAGTTCAGCATCTTGCACGGCTGGGCGTTTACGATCTTTTATATTTTTCTGGGATTGCCGATTGGCTGGTTGGCCGACCGTTTTTCCCGCAAGTGGATTATCACCGGCGGCGTCTTTCTATGGAGCCTGATGACCTGTCTTTGTGGTCTGGCAAAAAGTTTCGGTGGCTTGTTTGTGACTCGCATTGGGGTTGGCGTTGGTGAGGCCGCGCTGTCGCCCCCGGCTTACTCCCTAATGAGCGATTATTTCGAGCCTGCGCGCCTGCGTTACGCAACAGCCATCTACACGGCCGGCATTACGGT
>JBFJTG010000023.1:0-33711 GCA_041625575.1 Litorivivens sp. | reverse complement strand
TTTTCCAGATACAAGCGGCCGGTATCAACGGCCAATGCGGTAAACAGTAGCAATACGGACAGTAGACCCGCAGCCATAATTGCGATCGCACCGCCTTGTCGTCGCGGATTCACACAGGAATGCAAATGCCGACGTGACTTCATTATTCGCTGAACTCCTCATTGATAAAGGTTTCGGGAATTGTGTGGCCGAAGCTATTGATATAGCGCTCGTAGATTTTACTTTGCGCCTGGCCAGGTAGGTGCTGCTCCTGACGCGAGGCAACTTTGCCCGAGCGCTGTAGTTGCAATAGCTGTGTGGTTGCTCGGCTTTGCTGCGATTGCATCAGCTCTGCCGGGTCGCGAACCTCTTCCGGTTCGGTAAACCCCAACTGGCATAGGCTGGCAAGGGCTAGACTGGACAAGAGTAGTTTCATAGTGAAGCTCCATTTCGAATAAGTATGGGTTGATCAATACCGCCGTCTGAATCATTCAACAACTTAACAACGCGCTGCTTATCCAGCTGCTTCTTAAACTGTGCTGACCGTCCCATAAGATCCTGAAAATCTTCAGTTGGGATTTTGTGATGCTCGGCGACCGTCCATGCCATTTTAGTATCGCCACTCAAGATCAGAGAGAGCACAAGGTTTCGAACGGCGACTGCGTGGTTTTTATCCAGCTGAATGGCCGTAACAAACTCCTGTTGGGCAGTCTTAAAATCGCCATTGGCCAGTAGCGCAAAGCCAAAGTCATTGCGGATGTTGGCATCGGTAGGGAGCAGGTCTCGAGCCGTTTTGAGCTCCGGAATGGCCTTGCTCAAATGTCCCTGCACGGCAAGAATTTTTCCGGTGCCTAAGTGCCCCAGTGCTCGCAAGCAGCCTTTTTTGACGAGTTTGTATTGGCTAAGAGCGAGGTCGAGTTGGCCTGTTCGGCGTAGCGATTCTGCCACCAGAAAGTGGGCGCCGTCAGAGTCAAATTTTTCCCGTTCTAAATGGGCCAGTGCTGAATAGTGCTGGCCTTCTTCTGCAAGCTGCCGAATAAGATCGAGTCGAACGCTGCGCTCCTTGGTTGCTTCCTGATAGCACTGTTCTCCGCCCGTTACCGGCGTGATCGCAAGCTGTGGCTGCGAGCTGCAGGCTGAAAGCAGAAGTGCGGTCACGATTAGCAATGCGTTTTTCATACACTTACCCTCCATTGAGCGTAGCCAGTGCTTTAGACACGGCGATATAGCCGGGTCCACCGATGACGATAATGAGTGACGGAAACATCATCAGCATCATCACAATGGACATGTTGGCTGAGGTCTTGCTGACCTTTTCCTGTAGGCTTGTTTTACGGCGGCTCTGTAGAACTTCGTAAAGTTCCTGC
This sequence comes from Litorivivens sp., assembly GCA_041625575.1. GTDB lineage: Bacteria > Pseudomonadota > Gammaproteobacteria > Pseudomonadales > Spongiibacteraceae > Litorivivens. The sequence goes on along the minus strand of JBFJTG010000023.1, from coordinate 32,365 downwards.
AATGCCGCGTCGATTCCGCCACCGCTGGCTGATTCCTGACGCAGAATAATCAGGTATTCGCGAAAACCTTCGGCGAGGGTATGGTTTGATAGTTCTGCCAGGGCGTCATCTTGAGCCTGGCCGGCATCAATACGCTTGACAGCGGTGCGTAATTCCGCGGCTGTATTCGGTGTAAGGTGTCGTAATTCGTCACACAAAATGGCCAGAGTTTTCGGCATCGACAATCCAACGCGCCACAGCATGCGGGTCGATTGGATTAGCATGAGAGATTCTTCCTCGAGGGCTTTTTGCCTGCGTTCCGCGCGGGTTTTTAGGACGCGATTCATTACTATCAGAATGGCAATCAGTACGATCACACTGTAGGCAGAGGCCTTGATGGCAGAATCCATGGTGTTCAGCAAGATCAGCCAGCAAGTCAGGGTGAGCAGCACGGCTGTGCCCAAAGCGATCATAAGGTAGCGCGTTTGCTCTGCGGCGCTGTTGATTCCGCAGTACCGGAATTGCCTGGCAATCTCATCGATTGTGCGGTATTGGCGACGTAGCTGTTTCCAGGGCTCCAGTTGCATGCCCTGCAAAGTGCGTTTTCGACGGGCCCTTTGTACTATAGCTTGCTGCTGTTTATGAGGCGCAGAGGGTACGGTTCTGGGTTTTTCCTCAAACCGGGATGCCATCAGCAGGGCGGGCACTGCCGCGATCATTACCAGGCAGGCCAGCATTATCAGATGCCAGGATTCCATCTATATCACCCTTACCATGCGCCACAGAGAGTAAGCGCCAATGCATTGCAAGCTGGCGGCGGTTATCAGCAGCGTTTGGCCTAGTGAGTCATTCCACATTTGAGCCAGAAACTGCGGGTTCATACTAACGAGCAAGCCGATCATCACAATGGGTAGCAGGGTGAGGACCAGGGCGGTTATGCGGGTTTCACCAGTTTGCGCTTTTAGCTCCCGTTTGCCCAAATCGTCCAGGCGTAGTATCTGGACTATGTCGTCGAGTATTGAGCGAACGCTGCCGCCAAATTGCTCGTTTATGTGTAGCGCAGTCGAAATGATTAGCAGCTCTTTGAGGCCGTTAGCCCGAGCCTCTCGCTCGAAAGCCTGGTAAAGCTCCAGACCCAGACCAACGCGTTGCATGACGCGTTTCATGGCGAGCGCCAGTGGGCCATCAATGTTTTCCATTGAATCAGTGAAGGCGTGTTCAACTGATACACCGGAGGAAAGACGGCGAGCAACTTGATTCAGAAATGAGGGGAGGGATGCCAGTAACTTCTTTTTCTGGTTGCCGCCCAGGGTTTGGAGTATCAGGTGCGTTAACGCTAGCATAATAGCGGTTAGAAAAAACGCTATTCTGGGAGTCTGGCTTAGAAATGCGACAATGGCGACAAGGGCTTCGCAGCCAATTATCAGCAGTATAGTTTTAGGCTGCAGGTCAAGCCCCAAACGGTTGAGGTAATTGGTAATTACCGGAAGCGTCCAAAAAGATTGGCGGGCTTTTAGCGGATCAAATTCTTCGGCTTCCCGGCTAGCCTGATTTACCGGAATAGCTTGTTTCCTGCTAACTAGAACCAGTAGTAGCCCGGCGCAACACATGAGTAGGCTGGCAAGTATCCAGATCATGACAACATGCCTCGGGGCGGTGGATCGCGAGGCATGTCGCGCCGCTCAGTGAGGGATTCGTTGTGGCGCTTGATGCGATTCATCGTGCGAGTTTTTTGGTCGTAGCAAAATACGGGTTCCAGCTCACAGTTTTTACCTGTTACGGCTGCTATTTCAATAACTGCGCGATGGCCATCATGACAGCGGCCCACGTGAACAATGTAATCCAGCGCGCTACTAATCATTTTATGGCACAGAGTGTCCGAGCCTTTGAAATCGGCGAGACCGACCATCATCTCCAGTCGTGTGATAGCGTCTTCGGCGGAGTTGGCATGAACGGTACTCATAGATCCGCTGTGGCCGGTGTTCATGGCTTGCAGCATATCCAATACTTCGCCGCCGCGGCTCTCGCCAACAATAATTCTATCGGGACGCATCCGTAAGGCATTTCGAAGCAACTCGCGCGCAGTGATTTCGCCAATACCTTCATTGTTGGGCGGGCGGGTTTCGAGCCTGACAACATGGCCATGTTGCAGTTGCAATTCAGCCGCGTCTTCTATTGTTACGATGCGCTGGCCCTCGGTGATGTATTGGCTCAGTGCATTGAGCAAGGTCGTTTTACCTGAACCGGTAGCGCCGCTAATGAGAATGTTACTGCGCAGATGCACGGCATCTTTAAGAAAGTCCATGGCCTCCTGAGAGATTGAACCGCTGCTGACCAGATCTTCCTCAGTCAGTGCTTCCTGGCGAAATTTTCGAATAGAAAGACAGGGTCCCTCAAGTGACAAAGGCGGTACGATTGCGTTGATACGACTGCCATCAGGTAGGCGACCATCGACTAAAGGGCTCGATTCATCAATTCTTCTGCCCAGAGGAGAGATCATGCGGCGAATAACACGCAATACATGCTTGTCGTCCAGAAAGCGTAGTTTCGTTTTTTCCAATACGCCGTTGCGCTCGATGAATATGGATGTCGGCCCATTGATCAAGATGTCATTGACGCCAGGATCATCGAGTAAACTTTGCAGAGGGCCGTAGCCGGCTATCTCGTCAAGCAACTCTTTTTCCAGTGTGTTTTGTTCTTCCTCCGCTATCGGAAATTCGTAGATGCGGCAGTATTGGCCGATGTAAGCTGCAATAGATTTTGCCAGACGCTTGGTGTCGCCATCATAAAATACGTCTTCATCTTCGATGCGCTCGATAACAAAGCGGTGCAGCGCGGCTTTCAGGCGCTGGTATTCATCGGTGGGCTCCAGTTCTAATTTGGCATCTTCCATAATATTCATAGTGAATTCCCCTTAATTAGCGAAGCCAACGCCAGGTGAAGCCCAAGTATTACCGTCGTGGTCGGGCTGGGCATCGCCAAACAGCATGTCGCCGAAGCTTGGGTTGTGGTGACGATAAATCTCACCAGGGAGCTCCGGCAGCTTGGCATTGGCTGCCATTGGACGAACCAGGTGGGGAGTAACAATCATGATGAGTTCCTTGTCTTCGCGCTCGTAACGAGTTGATTTGAAGAACGCACCAAGGATAGGAATGTCACCCAGTCCCGGGAATTTATCGATGCTGCTAGCGGTACGCGAGCTGATCAGTCCGCTCAGAATAAAACTTTCGCCAGAGGCCAGCTGTACGGAGGTGTCGGTGCGTCGCACGCGCAATGAGGGTACGGATACGCCGCCAGCCTGTAGTCCGTTGATAAAATCCAGTTCGCTCACTTCCGGTGCAACTTTCAGCATGATGCTTTGATCGTCGAGTATGGTTGGAGTCAGTTTTAAGCGAACACCGAATTCACGGTACTCAATTTGAATGTCTCCGTTTTGGTTGCTCGCGGGATAGGGGAACTCACCGCCTGCGAGGAAGCTGGCGGTTTGACCCGACATGGCTACCAGTGAAGGTTCTGCCAGAGTATAGGCGTATCCATTTGTTTGAAGTGCATTGATGATGGAGTTGTAGTTCCGTGAAGCACTGTCTTTAAAAACCGAGATTGAAGGATTTCCCGAGTCAGCAAGATTACTAAAGGGACGCAGCAGCAAGTTGGTGGCGCTGTTACTGCTGAGTAGCTCGGTAATAGAGATGCCGCCGCTGAGCGATTTCAGTTCATTCCGACTAATTTCAACGATACGAACATCGGTTTGTACTTGAATCGCACCGGTCGAGTGAGTCGCGTCGACGGCGGTTTTACCCGCGGCGGCAATGACACGCTGGTGTTCGGCGAGAGAGCTGACCGCTCCCTTGACTACGAGCCCTCCCTGAATAGCCTGCATTTCCACCGAGTTAGCACTGTCGCCCAAAGACGGAGCGCTGGTGACATCGTAGCGCAGAGGATTTTTGTAGCCTTTTTTCCAAATCATCAGCGAAGTGCTGCCATTGGTTTTTGCAGTCAGGAGTAACTCCCGGCTGTTAATAACTTTAGCCGTTAGTACATTGGGGTCGCCAATGGCTGTTCTTACAACCGGTTCGGGAGACCGCATTTGATACTGCTCACCTGTTACCAGTTTTAGCTCAGAGCTTTCTGTTGCCTGGGCGAGTGATGCGGTGAATGCCATCAGAATCACGAGCGTGCTGTGGCGAATGGATGCGATGCTAATCATGGCTGTGTCCTCACGGTTTCGACAGCGTCGCCGTGGTATACGTAAATACGCGGCTGTGGTTTGCGTTTGACGGCCGTGCCGACTAAATCACCGATGTTGGCGCGAACCTCCTGTCGTTTATCGGGATCTGCCTCAAGTTTCATAGCCTCGAGCTCCCTGTCGCCCACGGCGGCCAGGCGCAAGATGCCAGAGGTTTCAGCAAGCAGGAGTTTGCTGATATCGCTCTCAGCGACTTCCAGAACTGCGGTGCGGCTTCGTTTGCCGCTGGCGTCTTCGGGCTTTACGGAGTTGCCCTGTATCACGTTGCCTTGAATGACATTGCCAAATGCCAGTACGGTCACGTCATTGAGAATGCGGCGGGCAACACTCTGGTTGCCCGTCTCGCGGTTAGCTCGGGTAGCAAATATTACGTCTACCTTGTCGCCGGGCAGCAGAAAGCCGCCGGTGCCAATAGTCTCATCAACGCTGACGGCCATGGCGCGATGTCCGGGTTTCACCTGTTCGGATAACACGCTACTCATTTCGAAATGGTTGGCGCGCAGCACTTCTCCCTGAGGAACGGCGACAAAGACCTCTTTCCCGACGACATCTTCAATGTTGGTATAGGTGCCACCGGTACTGAGGGGGTAGGGGATGGACTGAACATCCTCGGCAGTGATCATTGTGTTCGGTGCAATATCCCGACTCGTGACGATTACCCGGTAGGGGGACTCCGGCGCTAGCGCGACGGCATTAGATGCCGGATCCTGAGAGAGTTTGATACCGACGATGGCCAGTAATACCGACAGTCCTATCAGTGAAAAGGCGAGGATTTTTAAGGTTCGGGCTTGCATGATTTCGTCCTTGCTAATGGTTCATTCCAGTTTGTTCGTTTGTTGTAGCTACACCCTTAAGCTCGCACGCCCCACCAGATCCTGCGGAATACGGGGTATGGTGCCGATTGCCGGAAGCGTTATGGCGGGAATGAGTGGGTTGGTCGCATAGTTGTTGTAGCGAATTTCAACGGTGCATGTACCACCGGTACAATTCACGACGACCTTCTCGCCGGCGGCGCCGAGAACTTGTGTTTTAACTGATTCTGGCAGCCAGACCAGGGAATTAACGGCCTGTGCGCGAACTGCCGGTGTAATGCGATCGTCGATACATTCCTGAGTGGTCAAACCGTTGCAATCGACGGCAATGGCGGCTCGCAGTGCATCTTCAGAGGCGTAGGTAAAGCCCTGGATCAGCATGAATACGGTCGAGTAAGTGACGATTGAATAGATCAGCGCGAGGAAAACAGGAAATACTAGCGAGAATTCGATCGCCGCTGCGCCGCGTTGGCTTGATTGCGTTGGCATCACTCGTATCCTCATCCTCAAATTACTGCGCTTAGTAAAAAGCCGATTCCGAGAGCCGTACCTAAGGGTAGACCTCGTACCGTTAAAGCAGAAACGGTCGACATAGCAATTGTGCTTGTTGCGTAGCTGGGAGTGTCACTTGCAGCGCTTTGTCTTTTCGCTATATCAAAGAGTAGGCAAGCCGCGATAAGCGCGATAACGCCCATGCTGAAGGCGTGTAAAAACTGCTCGCTTGGCCAAAGCAGGGCCAGCGCGATTAACAGCTTGGTATCGCCTGCTCCGACGATGGACTTGATCGAGCCCGGTATAACAAATAGCAGTACCAGTAGGACGTTCATGCCATGCGCTTCGAGGGTTCTTTCTAGCTCTACACCGGAGAAGCCGGACCAGCGAAGCAGGGCGCAAAGGAGGATGGTCAGTACCGCCAGATTAGGAATCCGGCGGTATTTCCAATCCTGCCAAACGATCAACGCGAGTGTTGCAGATACAACAGTGTCGAGTATGATTGTCATGACAGGGTGTCCCGTATCCATGGAGTACGCCCGTACTGATTAAGCGCAGGTGCCGCCCAGAGCAGTACAGATGCTGGTAAAGAATGTACTTACACTGCCACCGATGCCTGTGACAGCAACGATGATGAGTGCACCAATCAAACCGGCGATAAGACCGTATTCGATAGCACTAGCGCCTTCTTCACTGGTACTAAATCGGGCTACTTTTGCTTTAAGTTGCTTAATCATGTTGTGAATCTCCGAGTTTGGGATTGGGGACGTACTCATTGGAATTACGCCTTGGTACCGATTGTCACGATATTGGGGGTTGTGAGAAATAAGTACTTACCGAGACACGCTAAGCTATTGAAAGTGAATAATAATCTTGCCTGATGAAGCGATAGGCCCAGTTGAAATGCGGCTGGCGGCGATGAACCTCCTGGCCAGACGTGAACATAGCCGTCACGAGTTACTGGAAAAACTCGGTCGGCGATTCGACCCCGATCAGCTTGAAGCTGTTTTAGACAGGCTCCAAAGCGACGGCTTGCTATCTGATCGACGCTTTGCAGAGGCCTATGTTCGCCACCGTGCGCAACGCGGATTCGGGCCCGTGAGAATTCGTCAGGAATTACGGCAGCGCGGTGTGGCCGCTGCTGATGTGACGCAGGCTTTCGATGAAAATGATATCAATTGGCTGAATGTCATTGCGGAGGTGGTTACCAAGAAATATGGAAGCGAGCCTGCCAGCGAGATGAATGATAAGGCTCGAAGACAGCGCTTCTTGCACTACCGAGGCTTTAGCTCCGAGCAAATTCGCGACGTGCTGGATTAGTGGCAGGGCGCAATTACTGAAAATTAAGTCTCCCTGCCAGCACAATCTTTTACACTTCCCCTCCTAAAAAGTACCGCAACCCAATTTTCGAGAGAACTTATGCCGGAACAAGATAACAATCCACAGCAAACGATTTTTCAGGACGCGTGCGCCTTAGCACCCACCGGAATGGAAATAGCGGCGGTAGCGGCACGAGAGCCCGAGCGGCTCGCGATCGTGTCTGAGTACGGCAATCGCAGTTTTCGGGAGCTAAATGCGCGCGCGAATCAGCTTGCGCGGCTATTGCGCAGTGCCGGGCTAAAGGCTGGTGATCCTATTGCGCTGCTGTGCGGCAATCGCCCCGAGTTTGTAGAAGTAGTGATGGCGGCACATCGCCTGGGTTTGCGTTTGACGCCGGTGAATTGGCACCTGAAGGCAGAGGAAATCGCCTATATCGTGAACGACTGTGAAGCGCTAGCCCTGTTCGCCGATATCCGAATTGGCGACGCTGCCCGGCAGGCGATTACCGACAATTCGAGACTGCGCATTAAGCTGGCTATCGGCGGCGCGATTGAGGGTTTTGACGACTATGCCAAGTCCGCGTTGGACTTGCCCGAGAGCGATATCGACCAGCCCGCTCGGGGCACTGTGATGCAGTACACCTCGGGTACAACCGGAAAGCCAAAGGGAGTATTGCGCAAGCAGCCGGATCCCGCCAAAGCCGCTGATATGCAGGCGCTTATGACAGCCGTATTTCAATTCGAACCCGATAGTGGTCGCGATTGCGGGCTGGTGACAGGTCCCCTGTACCACGCCGGTCCTTTCAACCTTTGCATGCAAACACCGCTCACTGCCGGCATTGGCGTCGTGATGATGGATCGCTGGGAGCCGGAAAAAACACTGGAGCTAATTCAGAAGCACCGTATAACCCACAGCTTTTTTGTGCCCACAATGTTTACCCGCATGCTGCAGCTCACGGACGAAACCCGTGCACACTATGATTTGTCGTCGTTGCGTTTCGTCATTCACGGCGCGGCGCCTTGTGCGCGTTCCACCAAGCAGCAAATGATGGATTGGTTTGGCCCCATTATATGGGAAATGTTTGCCGGCACTGAAGGCGCAGGGACTTTTGTCAGTCCGCAGGAATGGCTGGCAAAACCTGGCACGGTGGGTAAACCCGCTCCGGAGCAAATTCGTATTCTCGACGAAGAGGGGAGACCGATGCCCGCTGGCGAAGAGGGGCAGATTTGGATTATTAACCCGGCAGCGAGCCAGTTTGAGTATTTTAAGTCTCCGGAAAAAACTGCCGAGGCTCAGCGCGACGGTTATTTTACCGCAGGTGACATTGGCTACCTCGACGAAGACGGATACCTGTTTTTAACTGGGCGCAGCGCCGAAACGATTATCAGTGGTGGTGTCAATATCTACCCCCAAGAAATTGATGACGTACTGACCACGCACCGCATGGTTGCCGATGTCGCTTGCGTTGGTGTGCCTAACGTTGAATGGGGCGAAGAAGTAAAAGCACTCGTTCAGCTCAAGACTGGTGCCAGCGCGAGTGGGACCCTGGCGGCCGAACTCATAGCACATTGTGAACAGCATTTAGCGAAACAAAAAATACCGCGCAGTGTTGAGTTTTTAGATGTGATTCCACGCAGTGAAGCGGGCAAAGTGTATCGGCGCGCCTTGCGCGACCGCTATTGGCAGAATCAGGCTAGTAAAATATAAGAAGAGGTTAGTATGGATATTCAGCTCAGCCCCGGGCAAACAAAGCTGCGCGCCCAAGTGCGTGCCTATATGAGTGAATTGATGACACCCGCTCTGGTGGAAGAAGGCAAAATTCCCGAGTATTCCGAGGGCGGTGGCCCCGAACACAGAAAGCAGTTTGCAAAAATGGGCGCCGATGGCTGGATAGGTGTTAGTTGGCCCGAGGAGTGGGGCGGCAAGAACTGGACGACGATGGAGCAGTACATCTTTACCGAAGAAGTGATTCGCGCCGGTTTTCAATATCCTTTCCTGACAACGGAAGCCATTGCTCCGGTGCTCATGGAGCATGGCAATGCCCGTGTTCGCGATGAAGTGGTTGGCGGAATTCGCAAGGGTGAAGTTGCCATTGCGATTGGTTACTCCGAACCCTCGGCTGGCACCGATCTCGCCAGTTTGAAAACCCGTGCAGAGCGCGATGGTGATGATTGGGTGATCAATGGCCAAAAAATCTGGACCAGTCTGGCGAACTTTGCAGACTATGTTTGGGTAGCCGCACGCACCGACCCGGACGAGAGTAAAAAGCACAAGGGCCTGACCATGTTTCTGGTGCCTACCAACACGCCCGGATTTTCCTGCACACCCATTTGGACGCTCGGTGTGCGCACTAATGCGACTTACTATCAGGACGTTCGTATCCCTGACAGTTATCGAGTTGGTGAAGTCAACGGTGGCTGGAAGCTTATAACCGGGCAGCTAAACCGCGAGCGTTTGTCTCTGGTAACCCATGGTATGGTCGCCGGCTTGTACGACGAAGTTCTGCAGTGGGCCGCATGTACCGAGCGCGATGGCAGTCTCATTATTGACCGACCATGGGTGCGTTCTAATTTGGCTAGGGCCCATGTTGGTCTCGAAGCGTTGAAAATGATCTGTTGGAAACAAGCCTGGGCTATTTCGGCAGGAACCCTGGAGATGGCAGATGCATCGGTGGCGAAGGTTTACGGTACCGAGTTTTTTATTGAACTATACCGTTTATTGCTGGAAGTGCTGGGAGAGGCGGGAACCATCGCAGCTGATTCTCCGGGGGCACTCATAAAAGGCAAACTGGAACACCGCTATCGCACAGGCTCGATTTTGACCTTTGGTGGCGGTACGAATGAAGTCCAACGTGACATTATTGCCATGGCCGGATTGTGGATGCCGCGATCTCGCTGATTTTTGCGAGTGTAGGCGGGTATAAAGGGCATCTACTGATAGAACAAGAGGAAGCGATAGCATGGATTTTTCTTTCACAGAAGAACAACAGGATATCCGCAATTTGGCTCAGCAGATTCTGGGCGAGCAATGCGCGCCAGCGCGTCTGAAAAAACTCGAAGCCGAAGGACAGGATTTTGATCGCGAATTATGGCAAGCCATTTGCGATGCCGGGCTAAGCGGAGTTGCTGTAGCCGAGGAGTTTGGCGGCATGGGCTACAACTTTGAAAGTCTGTGTATTTTGTTGGAGGAAGCCGGACGCAATGTGGCGAAGTTGCCCCTGCTGGCGGTATTAGTGGGCGCGGCCCTGCCCATACAAGCCTTCGCGTCGGAGAAGCAGAAACAGGCATTGCTGCCCGGTATTGTTGCGGGCAAGTCGATTGTCACCTGGGCGAGAATAGAGCCAGGCAATGAAAACGTCCACGCGCCGACATTGCAAGCGCGAGCGGATAAGAACGGATTCACTTTAAGCGGGCATAAACATTGCGTGCAGGCGGCGAACGACGCCAGCGCTATTGTGCTGGCCGCATGCGATGATGCAGGCGAGCTTATTATTCTCTCGGTAGAGCCCGGGCAAAAGGGTGTAGAGCTGCGACCGCAAGTTGTGACGAGCGGCGAGACCGCTTACGAAGTGATTCTGGATTCTGTATCAGTTGCCGAGGGCTCAGTGCTGGCCAAAGGGCGGTTAGCCAAGGACTGGCTGGTGTTTGCAGAGCAGCATTATCAGGTCGCGCTTTGTGCAATGGCCGTCGGGCTGTGCGACAAAATGATGCGCATGACCGCGAGCTACACCAGTGAGCGAGAGCAATTTGGCCGGGTAGTGGCTACCTTTCAGGCGGTGGGTCACCGCATGGCCGATTGCTTCAAGGACGTTGAATGCCTTCGCTTGACGACTCAGCAGGCAATATTTCAACTGACAGCCGGCTCTGCGTCTGCGGAAGAGGCGGTTACGGTTGCTAAAATATGGTGTGGCGATGTTTGTCATCGGGTCAGTCAGGCGGCCCAGCATTGCCACGGTGGTATTGGTGTGGACCGCGATTACCCGCTCTTCCGTTATTGCTTGATGGCAAGGCAAATTGAGCTGAGCGCAGGATCGAGTGCGGCTTTGTTACAATCCCTGGGTGATAGCATTGCTGAAGCCGCTAAATCAGCTGCCTAGTGTGGCTTGGTTCTGGGTCGCGTCAGTACTGGCGCGACCAGAGTTTTTTCTCACCATTGGCAAAAATAAAAAGCATGGAGTCGCTGCTGACCGAGTAGCGACAGTACAACTGCCAGGGGCCGCCGTTGTTCGCGCGAACGTAGAGCTGGTTCATATCCGTTTTCCATTCTCCGCTTTCGCTCTGTCCACCACTGCTGCTGCCACTGACGCCGGCGGTGCCACCGGCAAACTTACCCTCGCCAATTTCAAAGCGGCCATCGGGGTAGAGTAAGAGAGATTCCTGATAGGCTCCGCTAAAACTGCCGCTGGTGTACGACTGGTTGTAGCGCCATCTGCCAACCAGCGCTGGGTTGCGCTGGGTCTTTGCAGTATTTTGCGATGGGCTGTTTCGTGGTTTGTCGCGACTGAAGGCGAGATTCAGCGCTTGCGGCTGGCCGGGCATTTGAATGAGCAGCTGCAACTTGCCTTTTTCAGTTTGCCACAGTTGCATGTTGGCTATCGCACCCGTTTGGGGATCCTTGAGTTGTCCTGCAATGCGTTCATTCGCTTCGGTGGCGGAGAGGGTGTAGATATAATTGTCCGCGTCCAAGCTTCCTTCAATTTGCTGCTTGTTGCGGGTTAGCTTCAGTGTAGCGGAGACTGCGTTGATACTGCCGTAGTAGATGCCGGAGTAGGGGTCGGCCTCGTCGGCTAGTAGGGGTTGTGCTAGTAGCGCAAGAATCAGACTCCAATATTTCATTGGGTGCCTCCCGCTTATTTTTATTGAGTATTCGTAGTGCAGTATAACGCGCCTAGCTTGATGGTGGCAGTACCCCCAGACTGGAGGGCAAGCGCAGTTGAAGCTTAAGCTCGGGATTGCGATTTCGTGCTTGGACAGTGCCGCCATGATTGCCGATTACGCCCTTACAAATCGCCAGACCAAGGCCGTGACTACCGCTACCACGCTGGCGGGATTGATCGAGTCGGTAAAAAGGCAGGAATAAATTGTCCAGCCCGGCGTTGGGCACCCCCTCGTCGTGATCGCGCAATATACACTAGCGGGACTGAACTCTGCAGTCTGGATAGCTATGATTACTTTGTTGCATCAACAAAACGACCCGGGAGGGAAATGTTTATGAAAGGTAGAAGTTATACTCTCACGTTTGCGCTTGTTGTATTTGCCAGCGTGGCGCTCGCCAAACCCTACGACGGTATGGAAGATTCACCGAGGGAACGTGGCGCTCATCCGCCGATGGAACAATTGGAAGCCTTGGGTTTGAGTGCAGAGCAAAAAGCCGCCATTGAAGAGCTACGTACAACTTTCAAGGCTGCACGCAACTCGCTAGCTAGCGAAAGGCGAGCGCTGTTCAAGCAGCTACATGATCGCGATATCCAGGGTCTTAGTGTAAGCGATATTGACAGTTTGAGTGCGGAGTTCGGGCGTATTTCGGCGCAGGGAATGCGCCAGCGTTTAGAGATGAAGGTGGCGGTTGCACAAATTCTAACGCCCGAACAACAAGCGAAAATGGCGGAACTACGTCAGCGGAAACGCGAAGAAATGCGTGATAAACGAGGTCAGAAACGACACGACGATTTCTGAGAATTTGGAAATAATAGGCCCGCTTTTGGGGCCTATTAACTGCCCGGATTCAGATCCGGCGCAAATTTAGAGCCAGCTGATCATAGGCTACCTTATTCTGATCAAAGGCGGACTGACTGGTGATGACCGCAATGCTGGCTTGCTCCGTTTTTAAATACTGCTGGGCAATGCGTTTCATATCTGTGATGGTAACGTTCAGCAGCCGTTCGCGAAACTCATCGCGCAGGGCCTTGCTGCGATCGAATAGCCGATTTTGAAAGTCGCGTTTGGCCTCGCCGGCAGGTGAGCCGGGTTTGTCCAGACTGCCGATTACCCCCAGAATAGCCTGTTCCAGTTGCTCATCGCCATGATCTGCGGATTGGAGCCATTCCAGTGACTTGTCGAAATCATCCAGCGTTTCCAGTGAGCGCGGATCGCGATAGGAATAAAAACGAAAGGCCGCGATATTGGAGTCTTGGGAGGCACCACCACCGTAGGCTCCTCCTTGTTCGCGAATAGTGCGATGGAGATAACCATTGCGCAAGAAACCACCCAAGACCGTCAGTGCCGCCGCATCCGGGTGTGCCATGGGAACAGTAGCGTAGGCTTTGGCGCAAAAATTGACTTCAGTGGCCGTGACCCAGCATTCGCGCACGGGCTCACGCATGGCGGGCAGTGTAAAACCTGAGTGCGCTGTTGTTTTAATGCTACTCCAGACTTTCGCATTGCTATCGCAAATGCCCGCAATCGCATCTTCTTCTGCAATAACGAGCAGTTGTTTGTCGCTTGCCTGAAAGTGCTGGTGCACGGCGGCAAGACTGTCGGCATAGGCCTTAATTCCTTCTGCTGTTTTGCAGGCCTCGTGCTGCGTCTTGAGTGCCTTGATTCCGGCCAGTCCGGATAGCTCATGGGATAGCTTGGCGACGGGGCTCATGCCACTGCTGGCGGCCTGCATTGCCAATAAATGACCATTGCCGGTAATGCTGTTTTCCGCGCTCGCTCGCTGTTGTGCGAGCAATTCGCGCAGGCGGTCATGCTCGTCAAATCGCGCCTCAGCTAAAGTGTCGTGAATTAGAAGCGATTGTTCTGCGTGAAAACGCTTGAGTGCCTTGCTGCTAATAAAGGCATAGGCTTTCGTTACTTGCTCGTTGTCGGCCGCACCGCGAAAACTGTTGAACGCATTAATAGACCCGCACACCGCCGCTTGACGAGCTTGCGTTTCCAGATAGTCAGCGTTGCCGATGCCGACCTCAGTCAACGTTGACGTGTAATAGGGGACCAATTGCGCCAATTCAAAAGGCAGTTGGGGCATGTTCATGACCAGCTGTTGATAGACCAGGCCATTGGTTCCCCGGCTATAGCAGCTTGTTGGCAGAGCGGCGCTTTTAAAGGTAGTACTGGGAATGTCGGGTGAGACCTCGGAGATATCATCTAGTCCGACTTTAGGCAGTATCGATTCGTCCTCAAGCGACTGCTGGCGCTCCTTGAGCGCTTGCGCCTGCTTAATGATGGCTTGTTTCTCATCGTCGCTAAGCTGCTTTTGAATGGCTTGCAGGCGCGCTTTTTCTGCGGCGAGTTTTTGCTCGCTCAGTAATTCATTCGGCGCCATATGCAGGGTGACCCGGTGTGGATTGTCCAGCAGGAGGCGGCGAGCAAGTTGCTTGATGTAGTCCGGGTTGGTAATTTTTTCTCGCACGGCCGCAATGGCCGGTTCCATATCCAGCAAGGCGATGGGGTCGCCGCGATGGGTGGCGCTACCTAATGCGGTTAGCAGGAGTTGCAGACCGTAGGGGTAGCTATCGCCGGAAATTTCTCGCTGGCTCAATTCGAGCTGATCAAGCATGGCTTGCAGCTGCTCGAATGCGATGCCTGTGCTGGCTACACTGGAGATGGTGTCGATAATTAATTGTTCGACGGCGGAGACGCTATCCTCAGCACAGCCTTCGAGTCCGCAGACGAAGACGAGTTCTTTCATCGAGTCCTCAAGTCCGCACAGCGGGGAAGGGGAGTTGCCTAAGGCTGTGGTTTCCAGTGCGTGCTGCAGTGGAGAGGCGCTGTTGTCTAAGAGCACATTGCTGAGCAGCTGTGCTTCGAGCACGCCTTCCAGGTCAGTAGTGCTACCCAGTAGCCAGCCGACAACAACATGGTGCTTGTGCGCGGAATCTGCCTCTGCCTCATTGAAGGCGTAAGACTCTGTAGCCAATACGGGCTTGTCATAGCGTTGCTCATTGCCTACTTCGATTTTTTCACTCAGTGCATCAAAGCGATTCAGGGCGAGGGATTCAAACTGCTTTTGGTGCTCGAGCGCGGGAATATCGCCAAAGGTCATAAATATGGCGTTGCTGGGGTGGTAGTGGCTGCGGTAAAAGGACACTAACTCTTCGTAGCTTAAATCCGGGATGTTCTCGGGCTCGCCGCCGCTATTGTGGTGGTAGGTGGTTGTCGGAAACAGGTGTTTGCATATGGCCTGCCAGAGTTGGCTCGGCACCGAACTCATGGCACCTTTCATTTCGTTGAACACGACACCTTTGAACTCCAGTTCGCTATTGGGGTTGTCGGGCTCGGAAAATTCCAAACGGTGACCTTCCTGTGCGAAGTCTAGCGGGTCAAGCCGGGAAAAAAATACGGCGTCCAGGTAAACCTCTAGCAGGTTTTGAAAGTCCTTCCTGTTTTGGCTGGCAAAGGGGTAGGCGGTCCAGTCAGAGCTGGTAAAGGCGTTCATAAAGGTATTGAGTGATCGCCGAATCATCATGAAGAAGGGATCGCGCACCGGATAGCGCTCGCTGCCACACAGTGCGGTGTGTTCCAGAATATGGGCTACGCCGGTGGAGTCTTCAGGCACGGTGCGCAACGCCACCATAAAGACGTTTTCCGGGTTATCTGCCGCCAAGTGATAGTGCATTGCTCCCGTCTTTTTGTGTTCGTACTCTTCCATATCGATATTGAGCGAAGCGATGGAATGCTTGCGTATGAGGCGGAAAGCGGGATGTTCGTGAGCGAGGGCTTGCATCAGGCGGAATTTCTCCAATAAAGCGCTATAGAATGTGAAGGGCGCCTAGCTTATAAGAATTCCCGGGCGCTGGCGAACGCGATTAGGGTGCTAGTGAATTTCTGGCAGAAATTGTCGGAAGCTGCAGGCGCACTCGATAGATCCTGGGCCAATACTTGCCGGTGACCAGCCAGGTGTCGCTGGATTCGTCGTAGGCAATGCCATTGAATACATCCGTACCCTTGCCGCGCATGGACGGCGGGAAGAGGCCGCTCATATCGAGTATCTTCAGAATTTCGCCACTCGAGGCATCGATGGCCAGAATTCGGTCGCTCTGCCATTGATTAGCAAGGATCAAACCCTTGTGCCATTCGAGTTCATTGAGATATTTGAAGGGCTTATCGTGATAGCGCACGGCAATGCGACGCTTTTCCTGAAAGGTATCAGGGTCTAGTACACGCAGCGTGTAGCTACCATCGCTCATGTAAAGCTCGGTATCGCTGTGGGTCAGCCCCCATCCTTCACCGGAATAGCTAAAGCTTTCCAGGGGTGTCAGGGTGTCCGGATTCAACACCAGCGCTTCACCTTTTTGCCAGCTAAGTAAATATAAACGGTCTTTGAATATGGTTAAGCCTTCAGCGAAAAAGTTGTCAGCGAGCGCAGCTTTTTTCGCTACCCGAGTCATATCCCCGTAGACGACAAAAGAGCGTCCGTACTGGCCGCTGCTTTCGTAGAGTCTCCCCTTGTACAGCTCCAGACCTTGCGTGAAGCCCTGACTGTAATGAGGGTAACTGCCCAGTACTTCGTAGTCGCGTGCATGGTTGAGCCCGGAAGCCAGTGAAGCCCCAAGTAGTAAAAGGATGAATCTAAAGTACGTGGACAAAGCGGTGACGCGTATCACGGTATCGACACTATTTGATTGTTGCTTTGATTGTGTGATTAATCCCGCTTGTACGCAAGTCTCACCGGGCCGTATTCGATCCCGGAGGAACAATAACCAATCGTGCGAGTTGGGTGCCTGTTCATAGTCAAACTGAGACAGGCTTCCTTGTTTGGTGGGCGCGTCTAGGATTTCATTGAGTCAAAGAGATGAGTAGTACGGGGTGTAATGATGCCGCATAGTTTTGCTGACCGGGTGGTCGAGCTCTTAGGTGATTTTGGACCTGTCCAGCAGCGCAGAATGTTTGGTGGCTCTGGCTTATTTTGCAGTAATGTGATGTTTGCGATAGCGGTCAATGATCAGCTTTTTCTGAAGGCAGATTCGATAAGCAGGGCCTTATTCGAGTCGCGTGGTCTGGAACGTTTTTCCTACGAACAGCAAGGACAGACCTTCTTTCTGGATTATTTTCATGCGCCGGCGGAAGTATTCAAGGACCGCAAGGTAATGGCGCAATGGGCACAGCAGGCGCTGTTGTCTGCCGAGCGGGCCCACAAAGAACACGCGGCCTGAGCGCTCGGCTCAGGTCATCAGGTTGTAATTTCGTCTACACGATTCTCGTCGGCAATCCGTTGTCGCTCCTTGGCACTGACTAACTTGAGCCAATCCTCCAGAACCAGATACATCGACGGAACCAAAAACAGGTTGACGAAAGTTGCAAGTAGTACGCCAAATGCCAGCGATGTCGCCAGCGGCACAAACATGAAGGTTGAGAGGTCGTGGTTGGCGATTAGCGGCAAAAGACCAACGAAAGTGGTTAAGCTTGTGAGCAGAATGGGACGAAATCTTACTACACCGGCTTCGACAGCAGCGCTAAATACATCTACACCTTCCCGACGCCGCCGATTGATATAATCGACGAGTACCAGTCCGGAATTCACGACCACACCAGCCATCGCGACCATTCCCAGGATTGAGAAAATGATAAGGTCCAGCCCAAGGAAGTAGTGCCCCGCCAGAGAGCCGATCAGGCCGAAGGGAATGACACTCATTATGACAAGGGGTTGCAGATAGGACTTTAGTGGAATAGCAAGCAAGCTATACATTACAAACAAGGCGATGACGGCATTGCGCAGCAGGCCCTGAAAGGAGCTGGCACGTTCCTCTGCTTCACCTGCTAAAGCGAATTCTACGCTCGGGTAGGCCTTCAGCAAGGTGGGAATGATTTCATCGTAGACGTGACCGAGTACTTCTTCGGGTGTGGTTACGGTGCGATCAACATCGGCCTGTACCGAGACAATGCGCATCCCGCCTACGCGCTGAATTGTTGAGTAACCGCGGGCAGTGACTAGCTCGGCGACGCTATTAAAGGGTACTTCCGCTCCGGATTCGGTGCGGATAACCATGTTTTCCAAATCCCCCAGCGAGCGGCGCTCGTTTTCGGGGAAGCGCACCATGACGCGGACATCTTCGGGGCCGCGCTGAATTCGCTGAACTTCTCTTCCATAAAAGGCTTCGCGTACTTGATTGGCCAAGGCTTGCGTGGTCAGTCCGAGAGTACGGGCTTCAGGTTTAAGCGAGAGCTGGATTTCCAGTTTGCCTGCGCGAAAAGTGTCGGCAATATCGAACACGCCAGGCAGTTCCGCGAGGGATTCTTTTAGTAATACCGCCGCCTCACGCAACGCTTCAGTATTGCTGCCCCGAAGCTGTACATCCAGAGCCTTGCCGATTGAGAAGGACGACGCAGTAAAAGCCAGTTCAACAGAGCCGGGAATCGCGCCAGTGAGTTCGCGCCAGCGGGCGACAATTTTATGCGGATTCAGATCGTAGTCGTCTGGGTTGAGAGTTTCGATGGCTAATTCGGCGAAGTTCGCGGCTGATTGGTCGGAACCGCTAATGGAACCCTTAACCAAGGGCGAACCGATAGATGAGATTATGTGCTTGATTCGACTTGGCTCGTTGGGCGCGAGGCCAACATCGAGCTCCTGTTGCAGCTGGCGCGCCGCGTTCTCAATTTGCTGGACTTTTTCTTCCATCGTCGCCAGCTCTGTGCCCGCGGGCATTGTTAATGTTGCGTACAGCCGTTCGCCAACGATATTGGGGAAATACTGTAAAACCAGTCTGCCGCTGGCTACCAGACTAAAGGCTATCATTAGGCAGGCCAAGCCAAGCGCCAGCACCAAATAGCGCCAGCGAAGCGTCAGTTCGAGAAAGGGTTTGTAAACATTTGACGCGAAAGCCTGAAGTTGTCGCGGGAGCCAAGATTCGCGATTATTACGGCCGTTAGTCAGAATCCTGTGCGACAGGTGCGCCGGCAAAATGAGCTGTGACTCGACAATGCTGAAAAATAGGGCGGCGATAACCACCATGCCAATTACTGCGAACCACTCGCCCATCGTCGCAGGGATGAAAAGAAAGGGTACAAAGGCCACCATACTTGTGAGAACACCGAAAATTACAGGCGTGGATACTTCCTGAGTACCTGCAATGGCTGCTTCCTTTGGACCAAGGCCTTTTAGTTGGTGGGCGTAAATTCTCTCCCCAACGACGACGGCGTCGTCAACCAGAATCCCCAGCACCAGAATGAAGGCAATAATCGACATGGTTGAAATGGCGATATTGGCAATCGGGAAAAAAATGAGACAGCCTGCCAGCGCCACCGGAATGCCAATGCTGACCCAAAACGCGAGACTGGGCTTTAGAAATAATGAAAGTATTAAGGCGACCAGCAGTAAGCCTGATCCGGCGTTGGTGCGCAATACAAGTAGGCGATCAACCAAATCCTGGGACTCGTCTTTCCACAAAGTAAGCTCGATGCCCTCGGGCAAGTCGGCTTCCGCCTGCCTTAGATAGTCTTTAACCCGTTCGGCCAGGTCTATGACGTCTTCTTTGCCGACTCGTTTAACCTGGATCATAACGGCGGGCTTGCCGTCAAAACGCACCTTGAGGTCGGTGTCTTCGAAGCCGTCTACGACAGTGGCTATATCACCGAGCGCCACGGCGCTGCCGTCGTCGCGTGTCAATATGATGATTTCTTCGAAATCCTGGCTGCTGTAAGCTTGGGCTTTGGTGCGCAACAGCACTTCGCCAGCACGGGTTTTGACTGAGCCGCCCGGTAAATCCAGCGAGCTGCTGCGTATTGCCTGCGCGACGCGTTCGAGCGTCAGACCATAGCGACGCAGGGTGTGCTCGGACACGCCAATGGAAATTTCATAGGGTCTTACGTAGTTGACATGCACCTGGGATACGCCCGGCAAATCGGCAATATCGTCACGCATGTGGTAAGCCAATTCTTTAAGACTGCGCTCGTCGGCATTCCCCGCCAATATAATGTGCAGTACATGGGTAAGAATGTCTTCTTCCTTTACTCTGGGCTCTTCCGCATCGATAGGGAAGGAATCAATGCCGTCGATTCGGCTTTTGATGTCATCGACAACCTTGCCCTTGTCGACGCCAAGCTCCAGTTCGACGCGGGTAATACAGGCGCCTTCGCGCGCCGTCGTAAGAACTTTCTTGATGTTAGGCGTGCCCTCGATTGCCTCTTCGACGCGGGTACAGATAGACTCTTCAATCTCGGCCGGCGAGGCGCCCAGGTAGGGCACTGTGATGCTTACAATGTCGGTACTCAGGTTTGGGAATTCTTCGCGGTAGACCGAGAAGAGGGTGAAGGTGCCTGTAATAAGTAGCACCCACATCAGCAGGTTGGCAGCAACAGGGTTGTAAACAAACCAGCGAATTAAAGCGGGCATCTCAGTCTCCGCTCACCAAGCTGGTGTTGACCCGCATGCCATCGACGGCAACGGTGAGTGCTGATACGCAGACTTGTTCACCAGCCTTCAAACCGCCCTGCACTAATACCTCATTACCCTGAATTCGAAGGATATCGATATCGCGAAAGCGTATGCGGGAATTCTCGTCGACCACAAGAATCTGCTCGTTGTCGCGTAAGGCGCCGCGAGGAAGAGTAACAATATCGGGGAATTCTCGTCCCTGAATACTGGCTTTGACGAACATACCGACCAGCAGTGGCGCCTTGCCGAGGGTGACTTCATTGGCAACGGTCACTACGCCATAAACAAGGCGGGTAGCAGCATCGATTTCACCTTCGGTGCGCTGCAATTCGCCCAGCCAGATAAATTCACGAGAACCGATTCTACCCGTGATGGTGACGGGAAGTGTCTGATCTTCGTTTAACACGCCCTGTGTCCCGGGGGGGATATCAAGGTAGTAAAACTGCTCAATACCGATGGGCAGATGAACCTCATAAAAATCGGTGGCGTATAAAGTAGCAATATTTTCGCCTCGAGCCAGATATTGTCCGAGATCTACCGCCTCGCGCCTGACTCTGCCGGCAAAGGGTGCATACATGACTGTACGCTTGAGATTAGTTTGGGCCTGCTCAAGCTGAATGCGGGCTTCGTTGAGTGTGGCTTGGGCGAGTTTGAAGCTTCGTTTGGCCTGATCCAGTTGGGTTTCACTGGCGATATTGCTTTGGCGCAGTGACTCGATTCGGCTCAATTCACGGCGGGCGTGGTCATGCTCAATCTCGGCACGTGCCAATGCCGTATTGCTGGAGGCCAGCGCTGTGCGGTAGTCGGTCGCGTCGATTTCCAGTAGCTTTTCGTTGGCTTCAAAAATACCGCCATTGACCAATTGCGGTGACATCCACACGACGCGTCCAGCGACTTCCGGCTTGAGTGTGGTTTCACTGCGTGGACGCACGGTTCCCTGGGCATCGACCGTCAAGCGCAGCGTTTGTGGATTTGCGCTAATAACCTCAATTGTCGGATAGTGGGCAACCACATCCTTGGTATTTATTTCCTTGGGATGGCTGACCACCCACTGGAAGGCTGCGTAGCCAGCGACGAGCGCCACGATAGGCAAGATGGTTTTCAAAAAGCGGTGGGAAGATTGTTTGGCTTCGGGCATTGGCTACACTATTGAAATTGGGGGCTTGGTGCCGGTGCGCTATACAGATTGGCAGCGTGACAGCTCAACCGTAGGAATCTGGATGCGCTCACTATACGGATTCGTCAGGTCATTGGCCATTACCGTGCTGTAAGGCATTATAGACCGCAGCGCATTTGCGGGCTGGCTAGGGCCAGTGCCGGAGCGGTGACAATGATAATTCTAAAAGGAGGCTTTATGAATCAATCGATATTTCTGCCGATGATGGCCATGATTATGCTCACGATCGTAGTCTGGTTCTATATGTACGCTCGGCGTTTAGCTTATCTCACAAAACAGAATATTGACGCGCAGGAACTGGCCACGCCAGAGAAGGTTGCGGCCACGATTCCTGAGCAAGTAAACAACTCAGCCAATAACCTGAAGAACCTGTTTGAGGTTCCGGTGCTTTTTTATGCGCTGGCATTTATAGCCTATTCCAGCGGCTTGGCGGATGCCTTGTTTGTCAATTGCGCCTGGACATATGTTGCCCTTCGTGCCGTTCATAGTGCTATTCAATGTACTGCGAACAAGGTCATGATACGTTTTATGGCTTATGCCTTGTCTTGCTTGGTGTTGTGGTTCATGGCGCTGCGATTGATGGTAGATCTGGTATAAGCGTCATGCGAACGCTGGTTTCACTCACATTGTTTCCGCTGGTGCTGCTCACCGCACTGTTTAGCTGTTATAGCTTATTGGCAAGGCAGGTAGAGCCAGAAATAATTGTGGGTCTTGTATCGGTTCTTACGATTGTTGTCGTTGCGATTTCGGAAAGGCTTTTGCCATATCGTCGTGACTGGCTGCGCTCACAGCAAGATGTGGGGGTTGATATTCTGCACAACCTCCTCAACAGCTACGGCTTCCGGGAAATCTGTAAAACCGGATTACTGATGATGTTGGTGCCATTAGCCATTCATTTGTCGCAAGTCTTGGGTGCCCCCCTATGGCCGGACAGCCTGCCTCTGGCCTTACAGGTAGTCTTGGCTCTGGCCTTGGCCGAGTTTGGTCTGTATTGGGTTCATCGTCTTTGCCATGAGAATCGTTTCTTTTGGCGTTTTCACATGGTGCATCACAGCCCGAAGCGCCTCTACTGGCTAAATGCTGGGCGAGACCACCCCTTTGGTGTTCTGCTCTTTTTGG
Organism: Litorivivens sp.; assembly: GCA_041625575.1. GTDB lineage: Bacteria > Pseudomonadota > Gammaproteobacteria > Pseudomonadales > Spongiibacteraceae > Litorivivens. The sequence continues at coordinate 9,909 of JBFJTG010000023.1, read as the reverse complement.
TGGCGGGTAGCGTGCCTTTGGTCGTGTTGGGCGCGCCCGCCGAGGTTATGATCTATTTCTTCATTGTTGAGGCGGTTCACGGCCTTTTTCAGCACGCCAATATTGACTTGCGTTTTGGCCCATTGAATTATTTTTTCAGCTCGGCAGAACTGCATCGCTGGCACCACTCCAACAAAAGCGTTGAGGCCAGCCACAATTACGGGCAGACACTGATTTTGTGGGATCTGTTGTTGGGCACTTATTATCATCCGCGCGAGAGCAAGGTTAATGCGGTTGGTCTTGACGGCATGGCAAATTTCCCTCGCTCCTTTAGCGCGCAACTACTCGCGCCCTTTAGGCCGTTCTCGGACTTTGACTTCGCTCAAACCCCATCCCCAGAGAGCAAAATCTCGTCCGTACAGGGGATGCCGGATTAACAGGCTTTGCTAGACTGGCCTGCACATTTCTAGAGGGAGTTTGCAATGTCTGAAAGGGGGGATCTGCGCGTTATTCTTGAACAGTATCGAGTGTTTTTTGATCCGGCGGGCGGGCCCAATGGCAGCTTGTATCTTTGCCTCCCCCGCGACCCGGAATCGGCAAAGCTGGCGGGCTATTTTGCCAAGCAACTGCGAAACCAGAGCCTGTGGTCAGATCAGGACGCGAAAGCGATTGCGGATGAGCAAATCCCGGCCTATGCAAGTCAGCTAGAGCTGCTGGAGGTGAGCGCTGTGCCGTGGCTGCAACGCGGGTGTTTGCTGCTGCGCTGCGAGCATCCGAAATTTCCCTCTGACGATAATCGCTGGGCGGCGTGGAAAAGCCAATCGCTCACTGTCGAATGAGCTGATTGTGGCTACTTTACCTTCATGGAAGCTTGGCTGTTCACGAGTCGAAACACCCAGCTCGGAGGTAGTAGATTCACCATCAAGCGGACAAATTTCCCTTCGCCAACCCAGACTTCATTACTCCCTTTGCGCAGACCGGCCAGTATGGCTTTCACACATTGCTCGGTGCTGACTTTTTTGCGGGGCAGGTCAGTTGTCATTTCCGTTGCTACGGTGGGCGGAAAAACTTCGATGACTTTAACCAGGCCTTTCAGGTGTAAGCGCAGCACCTGGGTAAAGGCATGCAGGCCCGCCTTGCTCGCGCTATACACGGGGCTGGGCGATATGGCGACCAGTCCGCCGGGCGAACCAATGTTAATTATGTGCGGGTCGGGGTGTTCCAGCAGCAGTGGTAGTAGCGCCATGGTAAGCCCGATAGGCGCGCTAAGGTTGCAATTAATCTCGAGTTGGGCCTCGTCGAAATTGAATTCGTCGGGTTTGGCAAAATTATAGTAGTTGAGTATGGCTGCATTGTTGATCAGAACATTTACCTTGAACTCATCGGCAATCAGTTTACGTCGCAAATGCTCTACTGCAAGCGGGTCTGTCACATCGCAGCAGTAAGCCTTAATTCCCGGTTCGCGCTCTACGGTTTCGTCCAACTTGTTTTGTCGGCGCCCACACACAATAACCGTGTTCCCCAGCTGGGCCAGACTGATGGCTAATGCCTGGCCAATGCCGCTTCCGCCACCAGTGATTAAAATGGTATTGCCGCTTAATTCCATAGTGTGGATCTCCCGGATGCTTTTCATTATTTGTTATTTTATTGCTTATAGCAGATTTCGCCGGCTACTGGTCTTACTTCATATTAAGGACTTCGAATCAGCTCGCGAATCAGAAATCGGGAGGGCGATAGTGCGCGCATCAAATCCCGGGGCAGGGGCAACAGTTCCCCGCCTATCTGGGAGGCGAGCAATTCTGCTGCCATGGGTGTCGAGGTTAGCCCGCGTGATCCGTGGGCGACATTCACATACAGCCCCGGATAGTAGGCAGCGCTCTGCTTGATGAGTATTTTCGCGTCTTTGGCTAAGGGCGCGAAGATTTCCCTTTGCTGTTCGACAATAGGCACCGGGCCAACCAGCGGCAGGTAGTCGGGACTTGTGCAGCGCAAGGCAACGCGAGCATTAATAGACTTCGGTTGAATTTGGATGGATCGAATAGCTGCGCGCAGCTTTTCAAGGTTGCTGTCGTTGTCTTGACTACGCACGTCAGTACCGTAGTCCTTGGGGTCGTAGCTGGCGCCGATGACCATTTGCCCGTCTACGGGCGGCGCAATATAGCCCTCGTGGCAAATTACGGCGTTGGGGGTGCTAACGAAATCACTGTTTTTCAGGATGGATAGTTGCCCACGATTGATTCTGAGAGGCAAATGGGCGAGCTGCGGCAGCTGTATGGACTCGTGGCTATTGGCGAGAACGACTGCATCGGCAAATAACTCGTGGCCCTTGTCGTCGCGCAGATGCCAGCCTTGGTCGTGGTGTAGTTCTGAGAGCGCGTAATTGCTGATCAGTCGAATGTTGCTGTGGGCCAGAAGGCGTTCACATAACTCGCGGGGTCTCAGCCATCCGGCGTTGGGAAAGTACACCGCATGCGAGTTTATTTCTATGCCAGCCAGTTTACTTGTTTGAATCGGGTCTACAAACTGGCACCAGCTTTCCTGATTCGCGAAAGCTTTGCGTAATTTATCGAACTGTTCTTTTTGCCCGACTCCTTGTAACTGTAGTACACCGCACAAATCTCCGGGAAGATCATGCATGGCGCGATAGACGCGACAGGCATAAAGAAAACTTGTGAGTGCGTATTGATTGAGCAGACCCGCCTGATGGGACAATTTGGTGTAAAGAATAGCTTGTGGATTGCCGGATGCGGCCGAGGCAACGCAGGAGTTCTTTTCAATAATGCTAACCTGTAGTCCTCGTTTGGCGAGGGCGGCGGCGGTGTGGCAGCCTGCCAAACCTGCACCCACAATGACTACGCTGCGAGGGCGCGGCTGTGATAGGGGAAGATGCCATGCATTCTCGACGCTGCGCTTGCGCTTCGGAGTTGCCTTGAGCTTGTCAGCCTCGCTGTTGTTTGGGTCCGTGTTCTCACTCGCTCCGCGCTCCGCTTGTCGTTGGTAGTAACCACGCAGCATGTCGCGTTTGTGGCCAAAGCCCGCAACTTTATCAACTGTAAATCCCCGTTCGCGCAAGCCGCGCTTTACGTAGCCCACCGCGGTGAAGGTAGAAAAACTGCAGCCCGGCTTGCTTAGCGCGGCAATATGTTCGAACAGGACATCGCTCCACATCTCGGGATTGCTACTGGGCGCAAAGCCATCGAGAAACCAGGCATCGACGCGCGCACTGGCGTCCATCTGGAGGGGGTGAATGCTGCTGCGCAGGGAAGAAAGGCCTTGCTCTGCGTCAGCGAATACGAGATCGAGGATAACGCGACCTTCGTCGAACTCTACACGATGGTGGCCTGCAAGCAATTCCGGGTAGCCATTGAGCAGCAGTGTCGAAAATTCGTTTAACTCGGGCCATTGAGCTAGTGCGTGTTGCAGGTCTGATTTACGTAAGGGGTGTTTTTCAACACTGGCAAAATGTAATCGGCAGTTTGCCTTTAAGCCTGCGCTTTCGCGCCATAATTGCCATGCGGCCAGAAAATTCAGCCCCGTACCAAATCCGGTTTCTGCAATGGTGAAGAGGCTATTGTCGCCAAGTTCTGAAAAGCGCAGGGCCAGCTCGTTTTGCTCAAGAAACACGTAACGCGTTTCTGCAAGACCTTGTTCGCGGCAATAGTAAACATCGCCGTATTGAGACGATCTTGGTACATTATCGTCTCCCCAGTCGATGCTGGCGGTCTGTAAAAGATAAGTTGAAGAAGACGTAGCCACTTACTAGGCACCAAATTGGAGAGTGCGTATTGTAGCAACGCACCCTGGTCAAGCGAAGGAAGATTACTATCAAGCGGCTGAAATACCTACTGTTCCTGCTGGGATTCGCCTGCTTTGTGCAGCCCGGCCATGCTGCGGCTGTGAATTCGCAAAAGCAATCCATCACGCTAAGTCTTGCAACCGAGCCTCCCAGCCTCGACAGCATGCTGGCAACCGATCAAATCAGCAGTTTCCTGCTGTCTCATTTGATGGAGGGGCTGGTTCAGTACGATGAGCAAGGTAACCTTACTGCCGCCATCGCAAAGCGTTGGCAGGTACGCGAGGATGGCGCAACCTTCTGGTTACGGGAAGATGCCCGGTGGAGCGACGGGAAAGCCGTCAGCGCCCACAATTTTGTTTATGCCTGGCGTCGTGCATTGAGCGCCGAGGTAGCCTCGCAATATGCATTTATCCTCTTTCCGATAAAAAATGCCGAGGCGATCAATCGCGGCGAACTGCCTGTATCAGCGCTCGGTGTTAAAGCCGTCGGTGACTATCGCCTGGAAGTCGAATTTGAACGGCCCTGTCCCTACTTCGATAAGCTTACGGCCTTCATGACCTACTACCCGGCGCGAGAGGATGTGGTATCGCGCTGGGGCCGGGCCCACGCCGCTGATGCGGATAAAATGGTGTTCAATGGCCCGTTTACGCTAGCAAAGTGGGTGCATGGCGCCCACCTGCAGCTGAAAAAAAATCCGCGCTACTGGAATAGCAAGTCAATCCGCTTGCAGGAAATTAACCTGCCCTACATCACTTCCGACCCAAGCGCGCAGTACAATTTATACAAAGATAATCGTATCGCACTAACGGCGCTGGATGCCGATACCCTCAGCGACGCACTCAGTCGCGGCTATGAGGCAAAACTGTTTGATTTTGGCACCTTGTTTTTCCTCGAACTTAACCATCGGCCGGAGCGGGCGACCCACAATCTTGCATTACGTCGCGCCATACAGTCGGTGCTCGAGCCATCGTTACTGGTATACAAAGTCTTGGGTTTGCCGGGAATCAAGCCCGCTTACAGCCTTTTCCCCTCGGGAATGCGAGCTGCAGGCGGCATTTTTTCAGAGCAGTATCCGCCGCCAGTGGTGGACTATAATCTGGACAAGGCCAAAGCCTATCTAGCGCAAGCCCGTCGCGAGTTGGGACAGATCAAGCCCTTGACCCTACTCGTTGGTGACAGCCCGCGGGCTGTGAATGAGGCCGAATACTATCAATACGTACTCAAACAGGCGCTAGGTATAGAAACCCGGCTTGATCAACAGACTTTTAAACAGCGCATTGCCAAAATGCGCCGCGGTGATTTTGATATTGCAGCGGCAGGGTGGGGCCCCGATTTTGATGACCCGATAACCTTTGGCGATTTATTTGCGTCCTGGAACGATAACAACCGGGGCCGTTTTGAAAGTCAGCGCTATGACGAGTGGGTTGCTCAAGCGCAGTCCTCAAGTGATGCCGGCACTCGTTTGAAGGCTTTTGACCAGATGCAGCAGATTATCAGTGATGAGGTTGTAATTATTCCGACCTACGAAAATGTTGGTTTGTATGTTCAGCATCCACAACTGCAGGGTGTGCGTCGTTCGGTGTTTGGCGGTGACCCAAACTTTCGCTACGCCTGGATCGAGCCATGATCGCCTATATTTGCAAACGCCTTGCCTATGGCGCGGTAACGATCTGGTTTATTGCCACGGCTACGTTTTTTTCCATGCACGCAGTGCCGGGCGATCCCTTTAATGAGGCCAAGGCGGCCAGCCCACAATTACGGCAAAACCTGATGGCTCGCTATGGTTTGGATAAGCCGGTGTCTGAGCAGTACATCATCTATATGGAGAGTATGCTGAGGGGCGATTTTGGCATTTCTTTCACCCAGGAAAACCGCCGGGTTAATGACATTATTCGAGAGCATTTCCCTGTGTCGGCAACGCTGGGTATTGTCGCCTTACTGATTGCCGCGACGGGAGGGATCTTTGGCGGTGCCATTGCTGCGCATTGGCATAATCGTTCACCTGACAGGGCCATGATGGTCGCTGTTGTTCTGGCAATATCGGTGCCCAGTTTTGTTATCGCGGCACTCGCGCAATTGCTTATCGTTAATCTTAATGATTGGCTGGATATGCCTTTGTTTCCCGTGGCTGGTTGGGGGGGCGTTTCCCATGTGTGGGTGCCGGCGCTTGTGCTGGGGCTAGGTACCATGGCTTATCTCGCGAGACTGATGCGATCGTCCATGCTGGCCGTGATGCAATCTGATTATGTGCTCACGGCCAAGGCGAAGGGCCTAAGCGACTGGCAAATTTTTCGAAAACATCAATTGCGCAATGCGATGTTGCCGGTGGTGACTGAACTGGGGCCCACTATCGCTGCAATAACCACGGGCGGTTTTGTGGTCGAATTGATTTTTGCAATTCCCGGCCTGGGGCGCTACTTCGTGCAGGCCATTCAGCAGCTGGACTATACGGTCATCATGGGAACGACGGTTTTCTACGGTTCCTTTCTGGTGCTGATCGTCGTGCTGGTTGATATTGCTTACGGCTTTATTGATCCGCGCATACGATTGCACGGGGACGGTGTTTGATGCGCATTTATCCGAATGACTTCGCGGCTATGCCGGCGGCGCAGCCGGAGCAGTTGGAAGCGCTGCAGACTGTGGTCCCGCTGTGGCGGGTGCTTTTGGCTGACGTCCGCGCGGTGGCGGCTATGAGCGTTGTCACGCTGCTCGTGCTAATGGCGTTTGTCGGTCCCTTGCTGTGGCCGCAAGACCCTGCGCGACAGTGGTTGTCGCAGGTATCCTCTGGTCCAAGTAAGGCTAGAACGGTGCAGGTTGTTGATGACGAGCCAATCTGGAATGGCGCTGAACTAAAGGCAGAGTCGCTTATCGCGGTGCAAGCAACGACGACGACAACGAAGTTGATATGGCCTGCGGTAGAGGGTGCCAGCAAGTACAGAATTTACCGCAGTACTGACGGGAACGGGCCTGGGCTTGGGGTACCTCTGGCTGAAACCGGTAAGCTCTTTTATGACGATCGGCTGCAATTGCGGGAGCAGGCTTATCGCTACACGGTCGTGCCTATAATCGCTGCCCCTTTATTAGGGGCGAGTTCCGGTGGCTCAGACACGGCTAACGGCCCGGCTTTGCGGATGACGCTAAATTTAACGCCAGCTTTGACGCTAGGTCACTTTGAATCGCAATTACTGGGTTTGACGATTGAAAATGGGCAGGTGGGATTGCCTGCCCATCCTCTGGGAACTGACTCTCTCGGTCGCGACATGCTCAGCCGACTTATTTATGGTGCCAGAACTTCCATGCTTGTAGGTCTGATGGCGCCATTACTATTTATCACGCTCGGCGCTTTCTATGGTGCAGCGGCCGGGTTGTTGGGCGGTTGGGTGGATAACAGTCTGATGCGCCTCGCTGATTTTGTTGTCGCATTGCCATTCCTCCTGTTTATGATTTTGTTTCGTGTGGCCATGGGTATTGAGTCCGGTGAAAGCGGACTGTTCCCGATGGTGTTGGCGATGGTTCTATTGAGTTGGCCTGGAGCCGCACGGCTGGTTCGTGGTCAGGTGCTGCAATTGCGCAGTAGTGCCTTCGTCTTGTCGGCGCGTATGGCGGGGGCGGGCAATGTCTATTTGATTCGCCGCCATTTGCTACCCAACGTCTTGCCGCTGCTGCTAGTCTCCCTGAGCTTTGCGATTCCCCAGGCTATTTTTACCGAGGCCTTGCTGTCTTTTATTGGCATGGGGGTGGTGCCGCCAACCCCATCCTGGGGCTCTTTGTGCAATGAGGGTATTCGCTCAATGCTTACTCACCCGCACGAATTGATCGTGCCGGCTGTGGCAATTAGTGTCGCTGTGCTGGCCTTTAACGTGCTGGGCGATGCCTTGAGTGATGCAATGAATACGCAACTCCGCAGGGGTGTCCAATGAGCCTGCTCAGTGTGCGTGACCTGAATATTTCGATTGGCGGGCAACACCTTGTACGCTCGGTTGATCTCGAGATAGAGGCTGGTCAATGTCTGGCTTTGGTGGGTGAGTCCGGGTCGGGTAAAAGTTTGACTGCCTTGTCGCTCATGCGATTGTTACCGGGCAACGCACGAATTAGCCAGCAACGCTATAGCTTCGATGGTCAGTCGCTGGTCAATCATAGCGAGTCGCAGTGGCGTCAACTGCGGGCGCGCCGGATTGCGATGATTTTTCAAAACCCCATGACTGCCATGAATCCCACCATGCGGATTGGCGAGCAGATTGCCGAAGTACTGCGCTTGCATCGTGGGCTAAATCGTCGCGAAGCGATTAGTCACTCGGTTGAGCTGCTCAGCCGCCTTGGCATTGTCAACGCGGCTGAGAAGGCCAGGCAGTACCCCTTTGAAATGTCAGGCGGTATGTTGCAGCGCGCAGTCATTGCCATGGCAATAGCCTGTAAGCCGGCTCTGCTGATTGCCGATGAGCCCACCACGGCTCTGGACTCGACGGTGCAGGCGGAAGTTCTGGTTTTGTTGCAGGAGCTTTGTCGAGAGCATCAGATGGGGCTATTACTCATCACACACGATCTCGAAGTGGTGCGTCGCATGGCAGATCATGTGTCCGTTATGTATGCAGGCCAACTTGTCGAGACCGGGACTGTGGAGGCGGTTTTTAGCGCGCCGGCTCACCCCTACACGCGGGCACTGAAGCTGGCGATGCCGAACTTGCTGGAACAGCGTGAGTCGCTCCAGGCCATACCCGGCTCGCCGCCAGATTTATCCAAAGCCATCGCGGGCTGCGCTTTTGCGCCGCGCTGTGCAAGTGCGATGAATATTTGCGGCCGCCTGCAGCCCGAGAGCTATAGCCTGGATTCAAGGCATTCGAGCAAGTGCTGGCTCCATGAACCTCAGCGGAGCAAGGCACTATGAGTGCCCTGCTGGAGCTGGACAATATCAGCTGCCACTTCGGTTCCGGGGTCCGGCGCGTACAAGCTGTCGCAGAGGTATCGCTGTCTGTTCATGCTGGTGAAGTTCTGGGTTTGGTCGGTGAAAGCGGCTCGGGTAAGTCTACGCTCGGTCGCCTGGTTGCCGGTTTGTTGCAGTGCCACGGTGGTGAAATAAGGCTCGCGGGCTCGACTTTACCAAAGCGCTTTTCTACCCGTGACTTTCGCCGTCACGCGAGCCGCGTTCAAATGGTTTTTCAGGATTCCTACAGCGCTATGAATCCGCGGATGACTCTGCTCGAATGTCTCGTTGAGCCATTAAAACTACAGGGGAAATTTTCCGGAGAGGAGTCTACCCGAGCGCTGCAATGGTTGGACAGAGTCGGCTTGCCTCGACGTTTTGCCCAGCGCTATCCGCATGAACTATCGGGTGGACAGCGCCAGCGGGTTGGCATTGCGCGTGCGTTCATCAGCGAACCGCAGCTGGTGATTTGCGACGAGCCTGTTTCGGCGCTGGATGTGTCAGTGCAGGCTCAGGTTGTTAATTTACTGCGTGAACTGCAATCCGAGACTGGGGTGTCGATGATTTTTATAGCGCACGATCTGGCCGTGGTTGGCCACATCGCCGATCGCACCGCCGTGATGTACCACGGTCGAATTGTCGAAGTGGGGGGGAGGGAGCTGCTGCGAAGTCCTGCTCACCCTTATACACGCGCCCTGGTGGCAGCGAGTCACGGCGAGCGCGAACAGGAAGAACGGGCGGAATCCAATAGCTTGCTGCCGCCAGCAGAAAAAGGCTGCGCATATAGCTTGCGTTGTAAGCTCGCGGAATCTATCTGCAAGCGCGAACGCCCCATTATTGCGAATAAAAAAAATGGCAGGTGGGTTGCCTGCCATCTTGTTGATTGATGAGTATCTGACTACGGGCTAACGAGAGCAGTGTTACTTATTCATCCACGAGATCGGCCGGAAAACAGATTATCTTGGGGGCATTGCGATCACCGGCATCCATGAGTATGACTAATTGCTTGTTGGCATACTCTGCGGGCATATTGATATTCCAGCGAGAGAAAGAAACCCTCAGGCGGTTTTCGCCGGGGAACAAAGTCGCATCAGCCCGGTATTGGTAGTTGCCCAGCCCCTTAAAGCGGTGGCTGTTTTTCTCCGTTTCTTTTCCGTCTACAAAATTACGGACATTGAGAATTTTATTGCTCCGAATTTTCAGGCTGTCGCCG
>JBFJTG010000022.1:0-33904 GCA_041625575.1 Litorivivens sp. | reverse complement strand
GCCCGGTCCTTTTCATGGTTTTCCGGAGTTTCGGGTTGAGGAAAACCCCTATTGCCCCGATTTCGTCCAAGCGGCAAAGTGTTGAAATGCGACAAATCGGAATTTCCCCTGCGTCCCAAGCTATTGGCGATACGTGTACTGAGTCTGACCCAGCACTGGCCAAAGCCGGTTTGCTGGGCAAAATTACTCGCGCCCTCAAGGACGGTACTCTGGAACTCCCGAGCTTGCCTGACATTGCCCTTGAGGTGCGTTCAGCTGCTACTGAGCGAGACCTGGGCATCGCCGCTCTGGCGAAGATCATTCAGCAAGACCCGGGACTGAGCGCCTATTTGATCAAGGTCAGCAATAGCGCTCATTATCGTCGCAGTCGGGATGCCGGCAGCCTGGCTGCCGCGTTGAATAGGCTGGGAATCGATACCATCCGCGAGTTGGTCGCCAGCTACGCCATAAAAACGCTTTTTTATATGAAAGATGCTGCTACGAAGCTGCGGCTTAGAGCTATCTGGAAGCGCAGCGTGTACACGGCTTCGTTGGCGCATGTCATGGCTGAGCGCTGTGGCTTTAATCCCGACGAGGCTTTACTAGGGGGGCTGCTGCAAGATATCGGGGCCTTGCCGCTGCTGTCGGAGTTGCGCAATTACCCGGTATTGTTGGGCGATGATGCGGTGGTTGCAAGCCTGCTGTCGGACTACACCGGCAAAATTAGTGCCTTGATTCTGAATCATTGGGAGTTTCCCCACTCCTTGGTTGTGGCCAGCCTTAGCCGCGAGCAGTGGCAGCGAGATCACAATAAAAGTGCGGATTTGGCGGATCTCATCCTCATTGCGCGCTATCACACCTATCTGGGAGAGCCGCAGCCTGCGAAGCGACAACTTCCCCCTCTCAATACCTTGCCGGCTTTCCGACGTCTGTCGCTCGGCGAGCTCGGGCCTGAGCAGGGCTTGGCGTTTCTGCGCGAGGCCCGTGCAGAAGTTGAATCACTTAGGCAAATGCTACTGAGTTGATGTTGGCGCTGTGCACTTAAGCGACGTTGTAGGGTAGAATTTCAGCGCTGGTTTGGGGCAGAGAACTCCTATTCTGTCTTGGCCACGCCGGCGCCTAATGAATATGAGAAAAGATAATGATAAAGAATCGCTTACTACTGATTTTTCTGGCGGCTTTCCTGTTCGCCTGTGACAGCAAGCCTGCTGTTAGTACAGATAGCCGCGAGGCGGCGTCCAATGCACAAGCTGTGCTGGCTCAGGCGGGCGCAAAAGACGGCAAGGCGCTGTTTGTGGCCTGTCAGGCTTGTCACGGCGCTAAAGGCGAAGGCAATAAAGCCCTGAATGCCCCGTCGCTGGTTAACCAGAATTCCTGGTATATCAAGCGCCAGCTCATGGCTTATAAAAGTGGTGCCCGCGGCAAACACCCCGAGGATGTCTTTGGCCAGCAGATGGCGGCCATCGCGAGCACCATTGCCGACGAAGCGGCGGTAGATGCGCTGGTTTCCTATATTGATAAGCTACCGAATTCGACGCCTGCGGCGACACTCAAGGGTGACGTGGTTAAAGGCAAGGATTATTACAATATGGTCTGTGGTTCCTGCCACGGCCCGAATGCCGAAGGTAATGTTTTGCTGGATACGCCAGCGCTGGCGGGCGTGGACGACTGGTATCTGCAGCGCCAGTTTGAATTGTTTCGTAAGGGTGTTCGCGGAGCCGATGATCGTTTCGGTCGCCAAATGGTGATGATGGCCCCGGCCCTGCCTACCGATGAGGATGTTCGCAACGTTGTGGCCTATATCCAGTCGCTTGCCGAATAGCCCATGCGCTTTACGTTATGTTTGGCGCTGTTTTTGTGTCAGTGTCTGTGGTTCGGTCAGGCTAGCGCCAGTTCATCCTGGCGCTTAAGCGAGTTTTGCCCGGCAGGTTTTAAGCTGGAGCAGGGCGTGTGCAGGCTGAACACACTCTATCAGGATTATGGTTCGCTCCGGCAGGCGGGGGTGGGTGGTTTGCGAAGCGGCTTACCCGAGGCGCGCCAGGGATTTACGCCCCAACAAATTGATTTAGGGCGCTTATTGTTTTTTGATCCGCTGCTATCAGTCGATGGCTCGTTATCTTGTGCGAGTTGTCACCAGCCGGAACATGCTTTCACTGATGGCCGGGCGCAAAGTGTGGGCGTGGGTGGTCATGTCGGTAAACGGTCTTCGCCCAGTTTGTGGAATGTTGGCTTTTTACGCACCTTGTTTTGGGATGCGCGCGCTGAATCTCTGGAGCAACAAATGCTCGGCCCTTTGTATGCCGAGGATGAAATGGCTAACACGCCGGAGCAATTGCTTGAGTCGTTAAACGGTGTCAAAGCCTACAAAGAATTATTTGCTCAGGCTTTTGGCAGCGAAGACATTCAGTTGGCGCAAATTTATCTCGCCTTGGCGGCCTTTGAGAGTTCGTTAATTTCCTTGAATAGCCGCTATGATCTGTATGCCCACGGTTTTCAGAACGTGCTCAATGAGAGCGAAATCGCCGGCATGAATGTCTTTCGCTCTTTTGTTGCTCGCTGTGCGGAATGCCATACACCGCCACTATTTACCAATCAACAAATAGCGGTGCTGGGTACGCCTGAACCCGAGGGAATGCCGAGAGATATTGGTGCCGAGGGCCCAAGTGGCGATAGATCTATGCGCGCAGGCTTTAAAGTGCCGAGCTTGCGCAATGTGGCGCTTACGGCGCCCTATATGCATTCGGGCCGATTTAAGACCTTGCGCGAGGCGGTGGCGTTCTACACCGGCGGGCGGGGGCACGCGGTACCCGAGGGTGAGGAGCTCAGTATCCACTGGCATATCTGGGAGCCCAAGTTAACAGGCGGCGAGCTGGATAGATTGGTAGATTTTCTGGGTACACTCACGGATCAAAGTTTTATGCCGGTTATACCTAAAGCTGTGCCATCAGGCCTGCCGCTTGAAAACGGCGCGGCGAAACACAGTACTATTGAGTAGATGTATTACAAACAATAATGCAATAACCCTGACGGGGAGATTCTTCCATGAACGCTATTAAGAAAACACTAGGCGGACTGATTTGTTTGCTGCTTGCTCTGCCTTCACTAGCCGCCGAAATTACCGTGCGTGACGGCGAATCCATTCAGGCGGCGGTAAACAAAGCGGTGAGTGGCGATGTGGTGCTAATCCACCCGGGCACTTACCGTGAAAGTGTTTACGTCGATAAAGACAACATCACTTTGCGCGGCGTGGTAGTGGAAGGGAAGTGGCCGCTCATGGAGGGTGACCATAAGCTAAACGATGCCATACTCTATTCGGGTAACGGCATTACCATTGAGTGGCTCAAGATCATGCATTACAAGGGTAATGCAATCATGGGGCAGTCGGGTAATAACTATGTGATTCGAAACAACTGGATCATTGATACCGGCGTTTACGGCATCTTTCCCCAGTTTGGCAAGAACGGATTGATAGAATACAACGTGCTTAGCGGCATAGAAGATGCTGCTATCTATGTTGGTATGTGCGACAACATTGACGTAAAGCATAACGAAGTTTTTGACAGTGTTGCGGGTATTGAAATTGAAAACTCCCGGCACGCACTAGTGGAGAACAACTACGCTCACAACAACACGGCAGGTATTCTGGTGTTCATTACACCGGGCTTGCCGATCAAGACTGCCTATGACGTTATTATTCGCGACAACTTTATTGTTAACAATAATACGCCGAACTTCGGTGCCCCCGGCTCGATAGTCTCCAATGTGCCGGTGGGTGTGGGCGTGGTGATCATGGCTGCGGATGACGTGAAGGTCGAGGGGAATATTATCACCGGCAATAAAACGGCCGGTATAGTTATTACCGATCTTGGATTTATTACCAGCGTCGCCAGTGATAAAGAGTCGGAGCCCAACCCTGACAATATCCAGATTCTTGATAACCTGATGTTTAACAACGGCACTGACCCTGTTGCTCAGGTAAAAGCTGCGATGCTAACCCAATTCAAAACCACCGGTCCGGATATTCTCGCCAATGTGGGTAGTGCGCAAGAGCCGGACAATTGTATTTTGAATAAGGAAAAATACACGTCCTTTGGTTTGAAGCAATGGTCCAAGTGCACCCTAACAACTACAGCGGCTACACGTAGCTATCTGCTGGAGGGCGAAGCTGCTCCGCGCGAGATTGAATCCGGCGGTGATCGCGTAGCGCGTTTGTACAAAGGCATCTGTGCCGGATGTCATGCCTATAACCTGCGCATGATTGGGCCGCCGGCGATGGCGATTCAGGCGCAGTACTTTGATAACGCGCAGGGCATAGCGGACTACATTGCCGCGCCTGTGAAAAAACGTCCGGACTATCCGGAAATGCCTTCGCAAGGACATTTGTCTGCCGAACTGCGACTGCAGGTGGCTGAGTATATGTTGTGCTTGTCACCGGAAAAACAGAAGGCCGTTGCGGCCATGCAGGGCCGCGTAGCGGATTGCGAGCAAGAGTAGTTTTTGTTGAGATTGGAGTGCTTTTGGGTAGCAAGAAATATCGCCTGCAGGGCAGGCTCCTACGCGGTAAACTCTACTAAGGTAGGAGCCTGCCCTGCAGGCGAACGAGAATAGTACGGTTAATCAGGTAGGAGCCTGCCCCGCAGGCGAATCACCGTGAGATAAGGCTAGGATTTAAAGCACCTGCCCTGCAGGCGAACAGAATAATAAACGCGGAGAGTAGTCATGAATAAGCCTGTGCGATTCAGCTCAGTTGGCCTGTTAGCGATGTTGGCGAGTGCGCCCATCGCGGCGAAAGACCTTTCTCTGGAGGAGGTGGTCGTTACCGCGCAAAAGCGAGAGCAGAACGCGCAAACGGTTCCGGTGACCGTGGATACCTTCTCGCAAAGCGATGTAGAAAATACCGGTGCTCTGATACTCGAAGATATGCAGGACTACATTCCGGGATTTAAAGTCGGTGAAAACGGACACGGCGGTGGCATTACCCAGTCGCAGTTAATTGTTCGCGGTGTCGAAGGCTCGAATATCAGTACTGGCGGCGACCCCTCAGTAGCCTCGTTTTATGATGAAGTTTACCTGCCGCGTGCAGCGACGACGGTCGCGTTTTCCGATATGCAGCGCATCGAAGTCCTGAAAGGCCCGCAGGGTACTTTGTTTGGTCGCAACGCAGCGGCCGGCGTTGTGAATATGATTCCTAATGCTCCCGGTGAAGAAACCGAAGCCATGCTCACGGCGCGCGTTGGCAACTACGGTTTACAGCGCTATGAAGGTATGGCGAATGTTTCCGTACTCGATGGTGTCGCAATTCGCTTGAACGCGCTGACGAATCAGCGCGACGCCGTAATTGAAAATTTTGGGCCGTCGAAGAGCGACCCAAGAGAGCAAGACAACCAGTCAGCGAGATTAGCCGTTCGCTGGGATGCTGTCGATTTTCTCGCGCTGCAGTTGGCTTACGACTACGACAAAGTGGATAACGGCCCCAAAGCGGTATTGGGCGTACTGAACGACAATACCAACTTCCCCGATCCGCGTGAGCGAAAACTCAACACTGACGTGTTAGAAGGCCGCGAGAAGCGCGATATGGATGCCTTCACTGCCAAAGCCATATTCGATATTAATGCGCAGTGGTCCGGGAAATTAATTAGCAGCTATCGTCAGTTTGAGACCTTTAACTTGCAGGATGAAGACGGTACCGGCGAACACGAAGTTTATGTCGACACCAATAACATAGAAGATTCGGATATCTTCTATAACGAACTGCAGTTTAATTTCGCCGGCGATTTTGTTGATTTGGTGTTTGGCCTGAACTACAGCAAAGAGGAAACCTTTCAGCAAACCGATTTGACCTTTAGCACGGCGGCTGCAGCATCCTTGGCCTCGGAGCAGGTTGGTATACCACCGACCTTGATCAATAGTTTGGTGGGACCGGCCTATGCAGGAACCTTCGGCTCCGAGAGCATGATTAACAGAGGTGATTTTAAAAATTACGGCGTCTATGGTGACGCCGATTTTACGATCAATGATCAGTGGAATCTGATCGCGGGCTTGCGTTATAGCAAAGACGAAAAATCCTTTAGCTGGCATGCGCCTCACTCCGATTTTGTGCTGGCGCAGTTGCTCGGTGAGAACCTGATTTTTAATACCGAAAACAATGAGCCCGAGTACGCAGCCGATGAATGGAGCAAGGTAACCGGCCGTTTGGTGGCGAACTACCAAATATCCGAAAAGGCGATGACTTACCTGTCTTATTCCACCGGCTATAAGTCTGGCGGCTTTGATTCGCTCAATCCCAGTAGCGGTAAAGTGCCACTAGAGCCTGAAGAAGTCGAGAATATTGAGCTTGGCGTTAAGGGCGATTTTTTCGATAGCCATTTACGCACGCAAGTCGCGCTCTTCATGATGACGATAGATGACCGTCAGGAATCTATCGAATCCCAGGAACCCGGTTCGGGCGCGGCAGTGCCCACCGTGATCAATACGGATGAGGAGTTTGTAGGTACGGAAATTACGATTGATTGGCTGGTGAATGATGAATTCCGTATGGGTTTGATATACAGCTATCGGGAGCAGGATTCCCGGCGCGAAGCGCATTTTGATTCGCAGGCAGTGTTTCAGGAAGCTGAGCAGGTAAACACCACTGCACCGCAGGATTACACCATTACCTTGGACTGGTCGCCGGTCTTGTCCTTCGGCTCAATTCTGTTTCATATGGATTATATTTATAAAGAAAATATTGATCCGAAAGATGAAGATCACCAGGATCGATTTTATGAAGTGCCGGGATACGGTGAAGATTCCCGGCTGCTAAACGCGCGGGTATTGTTTGTGCCGGGCAATGGTCGCTTTGAATTTGCGGTGTGGGCCAAGAATTTGCTAGATGACGATTCCGTATCTCGGCCGGGTGGGCTAACCGGTGATCTGTTAGGCACTTATCACGTAGGCGTGCAGGATCCTACGACCTATGGTATTGACGCTAAGGTGATTTTCTAGAAAGAAGGGTTCGCCTGCAGGGCAGGCTCCTACATGGAGAGAGCGTGCTTCTGTAGGAGCCTGCCCTGCAGGCGATAAGGTTCAGGCCTAGAACAGGTTTGTAGGAGCCTGCCCTGCAGGCGAAAAGCACAACAAAGGGGAGCCAAGGATGGCATGCTCACATCGACTGCGTAGTGGCCGTTATAGCGAGCCCGGACGTATTTACCTCATCACTTGCGTCTCTTGGCGCCGGAAAAATCGATTCACAACGTGGCCTGAAGGCCGCTGTGTGGTGCGCGCTATGAAAGGCGTATCTAGCTCGGCGACGACACTAAGCTATGTAGTTATGCCGGATCATCTGCATTGGTTGTTGCAGTTGGAGGGCGATGTTGAATTATCTGCCCTTGTTCAAAAAATGAAATCGCTCTCATCGAAGTGCCTGCGTGCGCGAGGCGTGGAGGGACGTATCTGGCAGCGCGGGTTTCATGATCATGCGCTTAGGAAGGAGGAGGATTTGCGCGCTACTGCAAGGTATGTCGTGGCAAATCCTCTGCGGGCAGGGTTAGTTGGATCGTTGAAGGATTACCCGTTGTGGGATGCGGTTTGGTTGTAGTTTAATAGTTTTTTCTGGGGAAGGTTCGCCTGCAGGGCAGGCTCCCACATGGAGTCAGCGCTCCAGTAGGAGCCTGCCCTGCAGGCGAATTGTTAGGATAGGCTGATATATTTGTAGGAGCCTATTTTGTAGCAACATTTCTTTATTCCCTTGTCGCCAAGCCCCGCCCGTGCGCTAATACCCGAATGTTTTCACTCACTGATGTTTTTTTACTGCTGCTGATATTGTTCCTGGGAACGTACTACTGGCAAGCACAAGGCATACGCGAAACGGCATTGCGGGCGACGCGGTTATATTGCCAGCGCGAGCAACTGCAATTGCTTGATGAGAGTGTCGCCTTGCGTTCGCTATGGCTCAAACGCGGAACCGATGGGCGACTGCATGTATGGCGCGGTTATCAGTTTGAATTTACTGTAACGGGTGGTGAGCGCTACATTGGCAAGACCGTTACGCTTGGGCGGCTAATTGAATCCATTCAAGTGCCGCCGCACCGTATTCCGGATGATGAACAAACGCTGCATTGATCAGTCTAGGCGCTCGAAAGTCAGGCCGGCATAGTGTTCCAGGCGTTCAATAAGCGCCTGCCCCATTGCCGTTGCTGGCGTCCAGATGCCGCCGGGTGTTGTGGCTTTGTCTGTCGCCTTGAGGCAAAGAGCGGCTTGCGACAGCATTTTAGCGGTAGAGCCGTAGCCCGGATCGCGGTCGCCCGTTACTTTGCAGCGTATCTTGCTGCCATCATTCATTTCCCCGATAAAACGTAAATCGTAAAAGCCATTTCGTTGCTCTTCAGGGCTGGGGCCTTCGCCGGGCTTGGGTAGTACAAAGCGCTCTAAGGCCCAGCGCGTCGGCGCAATCGCGCCGCCTATCATCAAGCCGGCCATGCCAGCCGTCATCGCGGTGGCGGCCATACGACCCTTGAGACCTTTGCCGGTAATCACGGCTTCGTCGTAGCGAAATTCCTCACCGTAAGCAGGGCCTGCCAGCGCGTTGCTGCGATGAACGACGCGGGTATTGATGGCGGCCATGACAAAGGGTGCAGTCCAGGCTTCGATATCCGGGTCAAATTCGGCGCCGCTGATGTTGTGCTGGCGCGTTTTGGGCTGGAAGGAGGGCGGGCAGATGGAATAGGGGTTGGCGAGTGATTTGCGCAGTGCAGGGTCTTTGCTCGCTTCCTTGATAACGTTGATCAGGCTGGCGGCGGTGCCACCACTGAGGCCGCCTTTCATGGCTTTAACACGCATTTTGACTTTGGTGCAGAACTCACCTTGCCGGGCTTTGGCCTGCTGTTGCAGGAAATACACGCCGAGGTCGGAGGGGATGGAGTCGAAGCCACAGCAATGCACTATACGTGCGCCGGTTTTTTCGGCTTGGGCCTGATAGCGCTCAACCATTTGCTGGATCCACTGGGTTTCGCCAGTGAGATCGCAGTAATCGGTGCCGGATTCGACGCAGGCCTTGACCATGGGTTCGCCAAAGAGCGCGTAAGGACCGACCGTGGAGATAATAACGTCACACTGCCGGCACAGCGCGTCGAGTGAGCTTTGTTCATCGGCGTTGGCAAGCAGGATGGGCATGGTGTCGTCATTGAGGCCGAGCGAGCCCTGCACCTCGCGTAGCTTGGCTTCGGAGCGCCCGGCCGCCGCCCAGCGCAGGCTTTTGTCCTCGTATTCTTTGCTTAGGTACTGGCAGAGTATCTGTCCCACAAAGCTGGTGGCCCCGAAAACGAGGAGATCATAGTGCTTGTCGGTCATGGCAAAGCTCCCTGTGTTAAGCTGGTAAATCGCAACGATGACGCCGACCTTAGCACGCTTGCTGAAGGCAGTTGTACATCGTCTGCGAATTACTGTTTATGCTAGAAATAGTTTGGGTGAATAAATGGCCTGGAGTTTTAGAATGAGAAGAACGGCCTGCTTGCTTGGTCTAGTCGTGATGAGTACTCTTTTTAGTGCGCAGCTTAGCGCCCAGGAATTGACTCTGCACATCGTTAAAAATCGTATCGGCTTTATGCACGCTTATCTGGAAAACAGTGGTCAAAAACCGGTGACGGTTGCTACTGCCAGTCTGGTCTATGACGGTCAGGGAGACCGGGTAGAGATTTATCCCAAGCCGGAATACTGGCAGCGAGGGGATGAAAAAATCCTGCTGAAAACCAGCCCTCCGCGTTATGCGCCGGTGACCCTGCAGCCGGGCGAAATCACCTACTTGCAGGAACCCAACATCCGCGTGGTTACCAAGACGGTAGAGTACCGGGTGCCCGCAGAATGGGGCGCCTTGCACGGCGTCTGGTCCGGCTCCATTGAGACCAAGGTCTACAAGTAAGTCCTTGGCGTAGACGTCGCAGTGCCTTAGGGGCAGGCGCTCAACACATTGAGCGCCGGTGCCTTCCACCCACCCCCATCCACATCGATATAAATCGGATTGCTCATGGCCATCGCAACGGTGCCTGTGTCGGCTGCGCTACGCTTTGTTAGGCCGTCGCCGCTATCCTCGAAGTCATTGGGTACAACCGGCCACAAGGGTTTGGAAACGCCGTCGTTGCCCCGTGCTAGAACGACAACCCAGCTGTCTTTGTAGAGTGTAAGATTCACGACGGCACTGGATTCCAGGCGCTGGTATTGCTTTCCATTAATTGTGGCTACGGGTACTTTGTTGCGCGTGAAATTGCTCAGCCCCAGCTTAGTATGAGGGGCGCAGAGGCTGTAGCGGGCAGGCGATGACGGGCGGCCAACGTTATCCTTATGGCGGGTTGTGGCGGTGTTGATATAGAAAGCTATCTCATCATACTCGGCCCATTCGGGTGCCTGAATATCGACGTTAAATCTTACGTTTCCACCCACGGCCAGTAAGGGTTTGGTTTTGCTGCCAAAGGCATCACTTTGTTCCAATCCGCCGATCTGGCCCAGCGTGTTATAGGCCTTCACTTTCATAAACAGTGAGTTGCTGCCCGTGCTGAATCCACCACGAATGGCGTCGCCGATATCGTGGGGCGCCTGCCGCATTTTTTGCGGGCTCGCCTGACGATTGCTGAGCACGCTCGGAGCTGAGATATAGTTGCGCGTCGACAGCGAGGTTAGTCGTCGGTCGTGAGTGTCAGAGTTGGCAACAAAGGTTTTGAGCAGGCCACGATTGAGCAGGTTGAACCAGTCGCCGGCGTTTTGGCCCAGAAACTTTTCCCGCTGATGTTCGCGGCCGTCGACGCCTATCCACAGTTCCAGCGAATCAAAATCGCGGTCAAATAAATTGGTCAGCGCCGGATTCAGGCGCTTGCTGGCGGGGGTGACCATTGATTGCGGGTCTGTGCCGACAAAACCGGTGTCGACGGCCAGACCTGCACCGCCAAAGAAGGAGTCGACGTGATTAATTTGAACAACGACTTCTCGCCCCGAATGCAACGGGTCAGCACGCATCTCTTGAAAGATTTTTGCAGGCTCTCGCGAGTAATTACCCGCGCTCGGGAAGTCTTTACCGAGCGGGGCGGGTCCGCCCCAATCGGTGGCGCCCTGGGAGATTTTCAAGTCGGCGCTTTGGGAGGCCTCGTCGCTATTGGCAGGCTCGGCTTCAATTTTTACTGGCCAGGCATTGTAGTGGCCGTAGTCAAAGGTGGTCACTTCGGCGCTCGGTGCGCTGGCAATTAAATGGCCGATTTCCATTTCGGCAATAAGGGGCTCGAAATCGATGCGGTAGCCGTGATCCGAAGGCGTGAAGAAATCCATGTCTTCGGCCAGGTAAGTGATCAGGCGTTCGCGGTTGGTTACTTCCGCGTCGGGGCTGTTGAAGGAATGGACGTGAAAATCAGCGAGTATATGGTCGCGGGTGTCTACAACCTTGACCAGTCGAGCTGTAAGGGTATTGGTCACGCCGGCTTGCAGGGTGACGGTTTGCACATGCTCCGAGTAGCGCGGACCGCGTGAGACTGACAGCTGAAAGGTGCCCGGCTGGACATCGAGCAGGCCGGTATCGCCTACCGTGACCGGGCCTTGTCGCAGCGGATCGGCCACGGCAAATTCCGAGAGCACGACACCGGGGGGCACTTTGTCAGCGTTGAAATCGCCAAAAATGCCGGTATTCAGGACGAGCTGGCCACCCAGCACACTTTCCTGATTTTGAGGTTCGCCGGCATCGGGGCTGTTGTCGCTGCCAATCAGTTGAACCTTGGCCGCTATCGGCTGGTTGTTTCCATCAACGACCCGCACCCGGAGCTTGGCGGCAAGCGGGGCGGTAAAATTCTGCGTCGTAAGTTTGTTTGCCGCAATGCTTACCGCGGCGGTAGCGGCTGTCGGCATACCGCGGCCCGGAACATTCAGGCGCAATTCGTAATCGCCGGGCGGCAAGTTGCCCCGAAACTGACCATTGGCGTCAGTGCGAAAGTGATTAACCACGATCGTGTTGGGGCCGCGGGCACCGGGAATTGAGGGGTAGGGAAGCGGCAGCGCGCCGGGGGCGAGCGGCGTAAAGTCGTTTTTGCTTCCGACTACGGCAATTTCTGCGTTGCTGACCGGGCCGTTGGCATCGGTGACGCTGCCTTGGAGGCTGCCTGTGGCAAGGCCGAGCAGGCTGTACTGGGTATCGAGCACGCTGGCAACCGTGCCGGTGCCCACCACAAACCAGCGGGTGAAGCTGAAGGTGCCATCGCCCGGAACCGTGAAAGGGGGGGGCTCACTAGATTGATTCATCGGTTCCGGCACGGCGGCCAACACGGTGGCATCGGTGCTGTAAACCAGTACGGTGACTCCTGATACGCTGAGTGTGGTTGTGCGCGGCGCATTATGGACGATGCCGTAACTGACGCCGCTACCGCCATCGTGGCCGGCGTAGATGATTGAGCGACAGCTGTCACAGGGCGAGGTGATGAGTGGCTCGCCAAAGCCGTAGCCGTGCTGGAACAGTTCAACTTCTCCCGAGCCGTTAACGTATTCGACGAGATAGATTTTGAGATCGTCAGATGATTGATTAATCAGCGTGCTGGTCATCGTGATCGCTGTTTCGTTCACGTTCAGCGTATAGTCGGTTTGCACGGTAAGGGGTAAATCGACATCATCAGCGCTTGGGGGGAAGTTGAAACCCATGTCGCGAATGGCGGAGCTGCCGTTAACAAAGTCGAGTAGGTCATCGGGGCCGGTGGCCCGCACTACCGCGGGAATACATTTACCATCTGCGCCCATACCCCCGGCATTGGCGATAACGACGGACTCGTAATTGGGTGAAGACTCAATATTGGTGCCCAGACTGGCTTCTTCGTAGTGGTCCTCGGCCGCCAGGCTGCCATCGGCCGCCTTGGGTACGGCGTCGATGATATTGCCGCCAAATTGACCGATATTGAACCAGTTGCGGCCGCCTTTCTGAATGATAGCGCGCATACGTTTGTTTTCGATCACAATATCACCGACTACGCCCCGTGCCAGCGGTCCCTGCACCAGATCCGCCGGCCCGCTGACTACCCGTGCAACTGCGCAGTCAGTAATAACTTCAGGCGCAGCGGGTGCTGTTGAGCCGCTGCGCGACTTTGAATCTGAGTCGTGACATCCGCCAAGCAATGCCAATAGGGAAAGCGCGGTGAACCAGCGCAGACGCGTGCGGAAGAGTATCGTATAGGTAGTTAGCATGAGGTGCTGCCACTTCAGTTATTGTTATCGGTGTACACATAAGCATACTGGCATCGTGGCTAAACTTCTATTCAAAGTGGAGGGGTAAAATGGGGGTGTTAAGACGGCTAGGTTTGACCGCTCTGGGTATTTTTTTACTGGCTGCGTGTGATAGCCCGGAGCAGGTCAGATATGTGAATAGCGATCTGGGGCTAAAACTGCACTATCCGGCCTACTGGCAACAATTGGATGCAGAGCAGGTAGCGGCGGGTATAGCTGCGAGTACCGCGCAAATGGAGGCCTCTGCTGAAACACTTGCCCAGGCACAGGCGGTGACATTCGGCTTGCAGTTATCGGTGGTACGGCCGGAAAGTAAGCCTGATAATCCGGGCGGCGCCAGCCTGAATGTTGTTGCCATAAGTGTGCCTGAAGATGAATGGCCGGGCCTGGATCTGGCGACGATCGTCGCCGGGCAGATGCAAGGTGTCGCGGCCCTGCCGGGCGCCACAACCCGGCGTTTGGGTAAGGGACGATTGCCCGAGCGCATGAAGGGTTACCTTGCAGTGCTGCCAACCCAGCAGGGTAATCTATACCAGTACCAACTCAGTTATTGGCAGCAGCCTTACTATGTCCAGCTGATACTATCGTCGTTGACGGAGTCGGATCGTGAACTTGCCGCTATCATTGATTCACTGCAGTTGGGTTCAGACCGGGAGGATTAAACTCAGGCCGCTTTAAATATCGGCTTGAACGAAAATTGCGTAAAAAGTTTGTCAATCTTGGGGAGATGCATATGTCATTGGTGATTAGTAAGCAAAGCCAACTCGGTGTTGAGCGGATAGAGCGTTATCTGGTGGAAGCCACTCTGCCACTGCGCCTTGCCGTGAATACGGAAGAAGGAACACCGCTGGTCGCCTCGCACTGGTACCTGTTTCGCGGCGGCGAGCTGTATTGCGCTTTGCATAAATCCTCGTTAATGGCCCGTCACTTGGGCAAAGACGGGCGCTGCGCCTTTGAAGTTGGCAGTGATCAGGTGCCATACTGCGGAGTCCGTGGTCAGGCTGTGGCGACTTTGCAGGACAGCGGTGTAGAAGAGCTTCTGAAAGCGCTGTTAACGCGATATGAGATCAATCCTGACAGTCGACTTGCAAAGTGGCTGCTGGGGCGGGCGGCTGAGGAGCGAATCGTGCGCATTAAGCCCAATTGGGTATCCGGTTGGGATTTTAGTGAGCGCATGGCCGATGCGCAGGCTTGATCAAGTTCGGGGCATCACCAGAGTCTGGCACAATGCGCTTTTGGAAATAATCGGCTGAATTAATGCTACAGATCTCGCGAGCCGTTGCGCTCCCCGACAATGAAATCGAATTGACCGCCGTGCGTTCCCAGGGCGCTGGCGGTCAGAACGTCAACAAGGTTTCGACCGCCATTCATCTGCGATTTGATATCGGCGCTTCCTCCTTGCCGGACTTCTACAAAACACGTTTGTTGGCACTGAAAGATAAGCGCATCAGTAAAGAGGGCGTCATCGTCATTAAGGCGCAGCGTTTTCGCACGCAGGAGAAAAATCGCGACGACGCGCAGGAGCGTTTGCTGGAGTTGATTCGGAGTGTTGCTGTTGTACAGAAGGCGCGTATTCCGACGCGCGCCACTAAATCATCGAAGCGCAAACGCATGGATTCAAAAACCCAGCGAGGCAGCATCAAATCACTGCGAGGCAGAGTGGGGCGTGAAGAATAGTAAAAACGCCTAGCGCTCAGAAGCACGAATTTCATTGAGCGCCGGGTCGTTAGGTGCGTTGAGCACGCAATAGGTACCGGCCTTATTGTAAATTTGTGGTATGCAGGCATTACAGCTGGTACAGCCCGATTGACGAACGCTGCCATCGCGAAAGTGATTGACCAGTGCGGGATCGTGAAGCAGAACACGGGCCATGGCCACCGCGTCGAAGCCCTCGCCCAGTGCCTTGTTCACATTGTCGATGCTCTTGATGCCGCCCAGGTAGGCCAGTGGCATTTTGACGCTCGCACGTACCTTGCGCGAATACTCTTCAAAGTACATCTCCCGGAACTTCAGGTCTTTGGGGGTGCCTGCAGCAGCGGCCTTCATGAGCAAGCGCTGCAACGGCTGATTTTTAAAAACCTTTGCAAATTCCTCCTGATTCATCGGGCTACCGAACATAAACCAGGTGGATTCGACATTGCGCCCACCCGAAAGTACTAATAGGTCGGCACCGGCTGCTTCCAGCGCCTGTGCGGTGACGACGGCATCGTCGGCCGTGGCGCCGCGGGGTACACCGTCGGCGACATTAATTTTGGCAATCACGGCCATGTCTGTACCCACAGCATCTTTCACCGCGCGCAGAACGCGAACGGGAAAACGAACGCGATTCTCGGCGCTGCCACCGTATTCGTCATTGCGGCGATTGCTCAGAGGCGAAATAAATTGATTGAGCAAATAGCCGTGTCCCATGTGTAGCTCAACGGCGTCAAAGCCGGCTTCGCGAGCGAGTCGGGCACCATCAGCAAACTGCCCTATCACCAGACTCATGTCTTTCTCATTCATGGCCCGTTGCAAAAAATTGCCGTGAAACAAGCCCGCTACGTTGAGTCCGCCCGAAGAACTGATGGTGCGGTGTGGAATAAAAATACTCGTTACAAAGGACCCGCCATGGGTGAGCTGCAGGGAAATTTTTCCGCCTTGAGCATGCACGGCATTGGTGATGGCTTTCAGGTCGGGTAAAACCTCAGGGCGCAGCCAGAGCTGATCGGGCAGTGTGCGACCAATTTTTGCTACCGCAGCATAGGCCATTGTGGTCAGTGCGATGCCGCCGGCGGCCAGATCTTGGTGATGCTTCAGCAGAGCCTTGGTTGGGAAGCCATCGCGATACATATTTTCGTTGGCGCCGGATTTGATGAAGCGGTTGCTCAGTTCAATCGGACCGATTTTTAAAGGGCTGAATGCGCGAGTTTGATCGGACATGGTATCTCCACGGCTTGGCCGTTTTCTTATTGTGCGAAAGCAATATCAACACTCAGGCTAGCACGCTGCTCTAGTGACCGTAATGGGCCATATGGATTATTTTTGTTGAGTTGCAGCTTGGCGCCGGTTGACCCACAAGGCGGTGAGGCTATCCAATATTGTGGGAACGCCGCCGATTAGCCAGCCACCGAGCAAAGCCATGGACAGTAGCGACGTTAGTGGTGTCGACCAGGCCAATACGGCGGCTGCTTTTTGTAGGGCGGCAATCATCAGCAGCACCATAAGCATGCCCAGTAGATAGCGGCTGAGGCGTAACCACCAGACCAGGGGTTGATCTAGGCCGGGCGGGTGGATGATAGCGGCGAATCCACAGCCCAGAAAAAAGCCAATTGAGGCCGTAATCAGGGTGTTGTGCAGAAAGAGCCCGGCGCAGGCCCACATCAGCGTTGTTGCCGCCAGCAGCCAGCAGAGCTGGATTAGGCGGCCGTGTGTGCTCAGATACTGCTCGAGATCACCGCGCCAGCGATACCAGGCCCAGAGGCTTGCTCCGCCGAGCAGCCAACCGGTAATAACATCGGTGGGGTAGTGAACGCCAAGATAGATGCGTGAATAACCGGTGAGAAAAATAATTATTCCCGCAACGATGGAAAACCAGAGTTGTCGAACTTCAAGTGCCAACAGGCCCCAGAAAACCGCCACAAGCTGGGCGTGGCCGCTGGGAAAGCTATAGCCGTGTTCGCCCTCTGACAAGATTTGCGGGTAGGTCTCAAAGGGGCGGGGTAGGGCAAAGCTGTCTTTAATGACGCTGTTTAGAAACAGGGTTGCGGCAATCATGAGCGCCAAGCGCAAGCCTGTGCGTTGATTCAGCGCGAATACAACAAGTGGCAGGGTCATCAGGTAGCCCGTACCGCCCAGCCATGTGAGGGCCAACAAGGGTAGGCGCACGGCGGGTTGTTGGAACTGCTGCGCCCATATAATGACGTCCGCACCCCAGTTCAAAACCTCACTCATGCCTTTTCCTCGTTAGTTCGTTCGGCCTGTTATTCTAATGCCTTGCTGGGTAGAATCCAGACGATATCAAGCAATTAGGTAGTGCAATGATTTATCGTTCAATTACCTCACAGTCTTTGCATTATTACAGTCGCCCCCATACCCACATACCCGGCGAGCCCTTGCCCGGACCTGCAGCCTGGTACGGGCGCGATCTGCGTAAGCGCCCGGACTGGCGCCTGTCTTTGGATGGAGCGCAGCTTACTGCCTTTCGCAAGGCAATCGAGTTCGCCAAGGCCACCGGCAAAGAGACTGAAAGCCTGACCGATAAAGACTTCCCTGTGCCTAGCTTGAGGCAGGATATCGATCAATGGCGGGAGGAATTGCAGCATGGGCGCGGATTTCTCCTTTTGTCCGGCGTGCCGGTGGAAGATTGGGGGGAGCAGGATTGCGAAATATTTTTTTGGTGCCTTGGCTGGCATTTAGGCTTGCCCGGCGCACAGAACCGATTTGGTGAATTGCTGGGGCATGTGCGCGACACCGGTGCCGACCCCAATGATCCCAGTGTGCGCGAATATCGTACCCGCGTGAATATCAGTTTTCATTGTGATGCCGCCGATGTTGTTGGCTTGATGTGTCTGAAAACGGCCAAGTCGGGAGGCGCCAGTCGCATAGCCAGCTCGGTGACCCTTTTCAATGAGTTGTTGCGTAGTCATCCGGAGCAAGTGAAGCGGCTATTCCGACCATTTTTGCTCGACGCGCACGCCGAAGGCGGGCTTCAAACATTCCCTGTCACACCCTGCCGATACTTTGAAGGTAGATTGAGCACCTTTTACCACAGCGGGTATTTTCGAAGCGCTGCGCGCTATGAGGGCGTGCCTGAATTGAGCGCCGACGAAGTCGAATTGCTCGATGCCTATGACGCACTGGCGGCGAACCCCGATATTCATCTGGATATGGATTTACAAGCAGGCGATATCCAATTTTGTTCAAACCACAGCATTGTACATTCACGTGCAGATTACGAAGATCACAGCGATCCGGCCCTGCGCCGGCATTTGCTGCGCCTGTGGTTGTCGCTTCCGGAGCCGTCGTCATTGTCCTATCGACGTCGCAAATTTCAAAACAAACTGCAACTGTTAGCTTCACTCGTGCGCTGTCGCTGGCAGCAGCGAGCTCGTCTCTCCCCGTAGGTATAAACCCCTATAACGCGGCCAAATCTGTTTTGGCATTCTTACTGTGTCCAGAGGCATATAGACCTTTTGGGAGCAAAAACTATGGGAAGCGTCAAAGCCATACTCATGGCTGCGGTAATACTCTGCTTTGTTCTAACAGCCTTTATGATCGCAAAAATCGTAGGCTGGTTTAGCGTCGATGCCCGGGCAGAATCTCAATACTGATTCCCTCCCCGATAGCCCTTTCGCGTGAGATTCGAGTAAGGGGTTCTCCTGATGTCACAATCAATTTGATTCCCATATAGTGATGTGTAATGCAAGCGAGAGCTGGATATGACTGAGCAAATGGTATTACTCACAATTGCAGCAACTTTGGCCGCAGTAGGCTACACTTTGTTTAGCTGCCGCCGCACGGCACTCCAGCTGTGTTTTGCTGGTCGTTGATTGATTGCGCGACTGAAAAGGGCGCGTAGCGTCATGCCCAAGCAAGCGCGGTATGAAGCGGCAGGGGAGAAAGCACTATGACACCACTGAGCGTAGTCGTTTTTTTTGCGATAACCACCGTTTTTTTCGGGGCTGCCTTATTGATAATCAAAGGTGGAAGGGCGGAGACTCACAAAAGGAGTCTGCAATCCTCTCTCGACGCGATCAGAAGCAGGCCGCATAAACACTTGAGTTAGTGCTTATGCTTGCCTTCGAAGCTGGGCTAGTTGTTTTGGCCTAGTAGACGAACTTCCCTCTGCGGAAACGCAATTACGATGCCCGCGGCTTTCAGTGCTGCAAAAATTGCGTTATTGGTTTGGTACCTGAGTTCGTGAAAGCGGCGCGTCGGCAACCAAAATCTCACCCCGATATTCACACTGCTATCACCGAATTCATGGATGCCAATTTGCGGCGCTTTGTTGGCGGTTTCCGGCAGCGAATCAAGTATTTCCTGAATCACCTTAATGGCATGGTTCATGTCCGTATCGTAGGCAACGCCGACAATGGTTTCTGCCAGCTTGTCCGCGTGAGAATTATGGATAATTTCGCCAATGATGTGGCGGTTCGGCGTCAGGATAATCACCCCGTCCTCATCTTCCATAATCGTATAGGCCAGTTTAATTTCGTTCACCACGCCGGTGACGCCCTGAACGGTAATGGTGTCACCCACTACAAAGGGGCGTGTAATAATAATATTAAAGCCCGCGCTGTAATTGCTCAGCAGCCCCTGTACGGCAAGACCCGCGCCCAGGGAAATTGCACCGAGAGCTGCAAGAAAAGGTCCTATTGAAATCCCGATTTTGCCAAGGCAGATAATGGCAACAACGAAAATCAATAGGAGCCTGGCGATATTGGCCAGAAAGTGTGACAGGGTCACGTCCATATTCTTGCGCTGGCACAGGCGCAACACCATGGCCGACACGCGCCCGGCGAGTAGCATGCCAATAATAAGAATGATGATCGCGCCTACAAGCTGAAAGCTGTAGTTCACAAAAAACTGGGTTATCTGATCGTAGATCACTTTGAATTCGTCCAACTGTTCAAGCATGTTAAAAACGCCCTGGAGGTTTGTACAATAATGCGTTGAGAGCGCGGGTAGGTAAAGGCTAAGGCGAAAGATTTTTAATCAGCGTACGGCCTGAAACAACTCCAGTGTTATTTTGCGTGCCATTGCGTGGTCGACAATAGGCGGGGGGTAACTAGCACTCGCTGGCGGATTGTGTATTTCGCGCTTGCCCAAGTGAGCTAGTTCTGGAACATGGCGACGGATAAAATCGCCCTCCGGGTCGAAGCGTTTGCCCTGGGTTGTCGGGTTGAATATCCGGAAATAGGGCGCAGCGTCAGTGCCGGTTGAGGCGGACCACTGCCAGCCGCCGTTATTGGCGGCAAATTCACCGTCAATGAGCTGTTCCATAAAATAGCGTTCTCCCCAGCGCCAGTCGATGTGCAGATCCTTAACGAGAAAGCCCGCCGTAATCATGCGCAATCGATTGTGCATCCAGCCGGTTTTCTTGAGTTGGCGCATGCCGGCGTCGACTATGGGAAATCCGGTGAGCCCTTCGCACCAAGCCTGAAAGTGCCCGGTGTTTGTGCTCCAGCGAATATTGTCGGTTTCGCTGCGGAAGGCGTGGCCTTTGACAACCTGAGGAAAGTGGTAAGCGACGTGCTGGTAAAACTCTCGCCATATTAGCTCGTTTAACCACGTCGCTTCACCTCCGTTCTCCTCCTGCCAGTGCTCCCGCGCTTCCGCCTGAAGTCGGGCGAGACATTGGCGCGGTGAGAGCAGACCAATTGCCAGCGAGGC
This sequence comes from Litorivivens sp., assembly GCA_041625575.1. Classification (GTDB taxonomy): domain Bacteria; phylum Pseudomonadota; class Gammaproteobacteria; order Pseudomonadales; family Spongiibacteraceae; genus Litorivivens. The sequence continues at coordinate 13,336 of JBFJTG010000022.1, read as the reverse complement.
TGAGAGTTGTGAGGTGCCGTCGACGGCCGGAAGGTCGCGCAGGCGGTCATAATCCTGCACGCGTTCCGCGCAAAATGTTCGCAGGCGTTTGAGAGCCTTATCCTCGTTGTCAGGCCACGCCTGCACGGATTCGTTATCACAGAATGTGGGTATTGAGCGCGGCGCTATCGCTTCAGACTGGGCGCGCGGGCGTTTCAGTACGGTAGTTTGTGATTGCTGCACGTGTCGACGCCAGCTTTTTGCGAAGGGAGTGAAAACCCGGTATGGCAGTCCGCTGCCATTGAACAGAGCATCTGGCGGCACCAGCAGGCGGTCATGGTGCCAGTGGCAGGCGATGCTTAGTTTTTCTGACACCTGTTGGTCGCGAGACATTTCATTGAGCAGGTACTCGCGATTTGCATGCAATGCTGTGATCTTGTGTTTGTGACAGTAGCCTTGCAACAGTTCGGGAATGTCGCGGTACAGCTCGGCAATTTCCACATCCAGAGGCACGCCGAGTTTCGCCAGCGACGCTGAGAGCGAGCGCAGCGCGGCTGCAATAAGGCTCTGCTGCCGTTTAGAGGTGCCATGCAGCTGCCACTGCCCGGGCGTGGCGATATACAGTGCCCGCAGCGGCTCTCCGGCTTTGGCTGCATGATGTAAGGCCGTATTGTCTAAAGTACGCAAGTCATTGCGAAACCACACCAGAGCCGTCACAACTAGAGACCGTAGCGCAGACGCAGATCGTCCGGGTAGGGATGGAAGTAGTATTGCTCAAGCAGGTAGTCGACCCGGTACTTTTTGGCGTAACGCTCCAGCAGTGCCAGTGGCACCATCAGCGGCAGAGTGCCAATTCGGTATTGCTCTATTTGGGCGGCGAGGTCTTGCCGCTCTTCGCCGTCCAATTCGGTTTTCAGATAACCCTGTAAATGCATCAAGGTATTGGTGTGATTGCTGCGCTGCGCGGGCTTGAGCAATGCCTGCATGAATCGCTCAATATACTCGCTGGCGGCCTCTTCGATATTGGCCTTGGCGTTCGCTACCAGCGGGCCCAGTTCCCGATAGATATTTTGGTGATGTGCCAGCAGCAGAAATTTATGGCGGCGGTGGAATTCCTGCAGGGCTGAGGGCGTAAGTCCTGCTTGAATCAATTCCTGCCAGCGGCGGTAGGCCACCACACGCATGACGAAATTTTCCCGCAATAGCGGGTCGTTCAGCCGACCATTTTCTTCCACAGGTAAGAGCGGCAGTTTTTCCATCAGGCGAGCGGCAAAGGCACCGACTCCAATCTTGCCCAAGCCGTCGCCGTTGGGCTTAACGACGGGTACGCGTTCCATACCGCAGCTGGGGGATTTTGCGCACACGATGTAGCCGCTGATATTGGGGGCCTCGCGCACCGTTTTTTCAGCAACCTCGGCGAGGGCGTCGGTAACGTCGATGGCGTTGTCTTGCGAGCCGCGAACCCTGACTTGTTCCTGCTCATCGCGCACAAGTCGCAGCGTCGGCCGGGGAGTGCCCAGTCCGATGGCCATCTCGGGGCAAACCGGATAAAACTCAAAGTGGCGACTGAGCTCCTTGACGGCAAAGGGAAAATTTTTGTGTCCACCGTCGTAGCGAACTTCCTGCCCCATAAGGCAGCTGCTAATGCCGAGGGTGATGTTGTCTGGCTGATGCATAGCGTTTGTTCCGGTTCCAATGTAGTGCATGCGAGAAGTCGAACACGCCTAGGCTAAATAATACCTAGCATAGGCTTTTATCCAATGGCTGTCAGTCGAGCTAATTGACACCGAAGCATTTACCTTGATGCGATCGGATGCAATAGTGGTGAAAAGTACAATAAGAGTGTGCGCATGGATAAGTCTATAACTCCGACGCCGTATAAGGTGTCAGCGGGTGCTTACTACACGCTGAGCCTACTAACACTGGTGTACTGCTTTAATTTTATTGACAGGCAGTTACTGGCCATTCTGCAGGAATCTATTAAAGCTGACCTCGATTTGAGCGATAGCCAGCTGGGCTTGCTGACCGGCTTTGCCTTCGCCGTGTTTTACGTCGTGGCGGGCATCCCGATCGCCCGCTGGGCAGATCGCTCGAATCGCCGCAACATAGTCGCCTTGTCGCTGTTTGCCTGGAGCTTCATGACGGCAATCAGTGGGTTTGTGCAAAATTATCTGCACTTGCTGTTAGCGCGAATTGGGGTGGGTGTAGGCGAGGCCGGTGGTAGCCCGCCCTCGCATTCGTTAATTTCGGATATGTTTCCGCCTGAGCGCCGGGCGAGCGCCCTGGGCTTTTATTCCATGGGCGTTAACATCGGGATTCTGTTCGGTTTTTTACTGGGCGGCTGGATTAATGAGTTTTTCGGCTGGCGTACTGCCTTCATGGTGGTGGGTGCGCCGGGCATTTTCCTGGCTCTGTTGGTGCGCTTTACCATTAAGGAGCCGGTGCGCGGGCAATCTGAAGCTCGCCAGGCCAGTGCCGACATGGTGCCAATCACTAAAGTGGTGAGCTTGTTGTGGCAATTGCGTACTTTTCGGCACATGGCGGTGGCATCGGGATTTAGTGCTTTTGCCGGCTACGCCGCGGCTAACTGGAATGCGTCCTATATGATTCGCAGCCACGGCATGGCTACCGGCGAGTTGGGTACCTGGCTGGCGATGATTATGGGCTTCGGTGGTGCAGTTGGTGTGTTGGGTGGCGCTCTGGTGGCCGATAAATTGGCCAAGCGTGATATGCGCTGGCATATGTGGGTGCCAGCGATAACAGCGCTGATTTCGATTCCCTTCGTGGTGGCGGTGTATCTGGTGGATGGCGAGTATCAGGTTCTGTTGCTGATGATAGTGCCGGGTATTCTGGCGAATGTATTTTTGGGCAGCACCATTGCAACGGCCCATCGTCTGGTCGGGTTGCGTATGCGCGCATTGTCGTCCGCCGTGCTGTTTTTTGTCTTGAATATTATTGGCTTGGGCGCCGGGCCGTGGACGGTCGGTGTGGTGAGTGACCTGCTGAGTGCCCGGTATGGCGGGGAGTCTTTACGCATGGCCTTGCTGTTTGTGGTTCCGCCAATTTTGGCCTGGTCCGCCTTTCACTACTATCAAGCAGCCAAGTCGATGAAAGAGGATATTGCCGCGGCCCCGCAATAGTGAGCGAAGGTGTTTAGCTTTGGCCGCTGCTGACGGTCCAGCGTACGCTGTTGCCTTCAAAGTGGCCGTTTTGCCATGTCGCCACGTAATCGCATTTTAAGGCCAGTCCGCCGAGTTGCAGTTTTTCGCCAATGTTGTAGCGCTTTCCCCAAGCCGTTTTGCAGGCTTTTGGGTTCGCGCTGGTTTCGTAGGGGACAGGGCTGTGATGATAGCCGGGTAATAGCTGCGCGGTGTTGGCGTTAGGCATGTAACTCATCGCCATATAAGCTGCGAGAAATACGTTCATGGCTTCACCTGATCTTTTGAGGGCTGAATGTCACCTTACGGAAGATATGTGTAAAAGCCTATTAGGGTAATCCCTTATTGGCAAACCGCCTTGGCCGGGAGCGTGCAAGAATTCTTTTCCGCGGCAGTCGCTTAGGCGCCCTGCCGAAATACCGGCCATAGTGAAGAGATGTGACGGCCGTCAAATACAGCGATATCGCCAAACTGCAGAAATACAAATTCGCTTTGGGTCGGACGCAGAAATACAAAATCGTCGCGCTTGAGTTTTACCTTGCTCGAGCCATTGAGCATTTCCTGATTGCTTGATCGGCCATAGAGTGCGTTATTGCTCAAGCCCGGTGGCGACTCGGGATTAGCTTTCCAGTAGCCGCCATAGGTAAAGAAGCTGCGCTGGGTGTTGGGGTTTAGCAGCGAGAACAAGCCCGACAGGTTTTCCAGTCCCGGAACGTCTGTTCGATCCAGCGCTTTGATTACCGGAGTGGCGATAAATGCGGCGGGAATATGGTCCTGTAAATACTCCACATCGAAGTCGCTGGGTTTGACCAGCCCGGATCCCACCGCGAGTTCATTGCAGGGGTCGTTCGATGTATACATTTGGTAGGTGGAGCTGCCGCCGGCGTTCAGGGTTAGATTCTCGGATTTATACTGATCGCCGAGAATGTTTTGCGCAGTCGTGACGCATTGCTGATAAAACCCCATGGCCTTGCTCAAGGCCTTGATGGGGCCGCCAATGACCTTCGGCATTTTGGAAGCGTGAGCCTCATATCCCATAAAGCCGGCAAATTGCAGGTTGGGATCTTGCTTCAGGCTCATTATGGCTAGCCCGAGCTCGTCAGTGTCGCTGAAACCGCCGCGATGGAGTCCGACATCCAGTTCGAACACAATCTGCATGCTTTGTTTTAGGGCTGCCGCCAGTTCGCTGTATTCCTGCAGGCGCTCGCGGGAATCGATCAGCCATTGCAGTTGGGTGGCCGGATTAAATTGGCGATTGCTGTGAAAGCTGTAAAAGCGTTTTGCTGCGAGCACGGGCATGGGTTTGCCCATGAGCAACTGGCTGTCGGGCATTTCGTGGGCGATGAGGTTCAAAAAAGGCTGATGAAAGACCATCACGCGATTTGTGTCTGTCTGGTCTCGAACTTTTTGAATTAAGGGTAGGCTGGGAAGAGACTTTCCGACAATACGATAGGCAAATTTCGAGTCGATATGGTATTTCAGTTTGTCCGTATTTTGTTTTAGCCGCGCGGCGTCCAACACCAGTGTGGGGCGGTACAACCCGGCTTCGTGCAGTGCCGTTTGCAGTCGTAAAAAATAGTCGCTGTGCGCACCACCAAGGTTGCTCGGACGTAACCAGGCTGCTGCCAGTAGAGCGCCACCCACGGCGCCGCCCCGTATCAGCTTTCGTCGCCCGGGATTTTTTGGTTGGTCACGCATGGCCGAAAACCTTTTTAAGGTGGGAGTTTAACATAACACCGTTTGGATCCAGCTCACTACGAATGTCGTTAAAGTCCTGCCAGCGCGGGTAGCGCCTGGCGAAGGTTTCCGCGCCCAGAGTATGCAATTTACCCCAATGAGGACGACCGCCGTAGGGTTGGTAGATGGGCTCGATAGAGCTGAAATACGGTTTGTAGTCTTCTTCAAAATAGCGGTGTACCGCAAGTGATGCGCTCGGTCGACCATAAAAGGGGCTCAACCAGGCATCGTCCTCACGCACTACCCGGACTTCGACCGGAAAGAATACGTCAGGATTGCGGGTTTCTACAGTCTCGATGACCTTCTTTAATGCCTCGACGATATGCTCGCGAGGCAGGTGATACTCCATTTCGTTAAAGCGAACCGCACGGTCGGAGGGATAGATGTTCCACCACCAGTCCACATGTTCTTCGGGTTCGATTGTATTACTCACTGCTGTAATGAGTTTCTTACGCAGCCATGGCCACCATGAGGCGTAGTCGCGCAGCATTTTCAGCTCGCGTACCGAGTCGTTATCGCTGTCGGGGCCTCGCGGGGAAATTTCTTCGTCGCTTAGCTCTGTGGTGATAATCAGTGCATTTTCGCTATGGGGAATGTAGTACATCTCGAAGTTTCGGTGCGCATCGGCGAGTTGATCGAACTCCTCGAAGGTTTGCTGCAGGGGCTGCATCCAGGTTTTGAGTTTCAGCTTGTAGGGCGTCACATTGCGCAGTGTGTATTGGGTAATGACCCCTAGTGCGCCGAGCGAAACGCGCGCCGCATCAAAAATATCGGGGTTTTCCCGGCGACTGCAATTAAGCACCTCGCCGCGCGGTGTAACCAGCCGCAGCGCTTCAACGTAGCTGTGCATCGCGCCAAGATTGGCGCCGGTGCCATGGGTGCCGGTGGAAAGCGCCCCGGCAATCGTTTGTTCGTCAATATCGGGCATGTTCGGCAGGGCTTGACCCAGTTCATGCAGAGGCTCACCCAGCTGGTTCAGTTTAACGCCTGCGCCCACTACGGCACGTAAATTGTCACTCGCGCTAACCGTATTGAAGTGCCGGGTTGAGAGAATGCTGCCCTCAGTGGGGACCAGAGGGCTGAAGGAGTGCCCGGCACCGACGGGCCTAATCGTGGTGGTGGCCTTTTTTAGAAGCTCGGCGAGTTCGTCCTCGGTTTTTGGGCTTAGGCGGCCTGTGGGGCTTGCCTGTTGGCCGCCGGACCAGTTTTGCCAGGGAATTGCGCGTGCCGCCTCCACCCTCGGTGCAAGGCTTGCGGTTGGTGCTATGAGAGGTGCGAGCAGCAGCGAGCGGTTGAACTCTCGTCGTTTCATGATTGACCTGATTTATTCGTTAATTGTTGAGTCCTGATTTACTTACCCGCCGGTGCTCATAAATTCGATCAGCGCGGTAAATTGTTCTTCGTCGCAGGACATGCACATGCCCAGCGGCGGCATCCCCTGAAAGCCACTGATGGTGTGGTCTAGCAGGGTATCCATGCCCTTTTCCATACGAGGCTGCCACTCAGCGGTATTGCCCGTGCGCGGCGCGCCGCCTGCACCCGTACCGTGGCAGGAAAAACAGCTTTGGGTATAGAGCGATGCGAGGTCTGGATCCGTCGGCATCGTCTTCTTACTGGCCGGCTTGGCCGCTACGCTAGTCGAGGTGCTTGCACTGTTGTTGGATTCGCCGGAACAGGCGGTCAGTAGAAGAACGGAGAAAATAGAAAGTAGCAGCGTTCGCATGTCGGTATTCCATAGTGGCCAGTGAGGATTGTCTTTTGGCATCTTATACGAATGTAGCCATTGGCAAAACTCGCCGCTGCATAGGTTGGCCTGACTGGGCACATACGCTCTCAGCGAGTATATTGCGGTAAGACAGCCTTTCAATCATCTGGGATAACGCTATGAATAACAACAAATTCCTCCCTGTTGGCATAATCCTGGTCGCGTCCAGCCTTTGCACAGCGTCCGCGATGGCCCAGCAGCGCGTTATCGAAGAAGTGATTATCACTGCACAAAAAACCAAGCAAAGCATTCAGGATGTTCCTATCTCGGTAACGGCTATCAATGGCGAGTTTATGAGAGATGCAGGGATCTCCGATCTGAAAGAGCTTTCGGTCTATGTCCCCAATGTGCGTATAGACGCCAACGATCCCGGTTCACCTCAGATATTTATCCGTGGTTTTGGTACCAATACCTTCAACCCCAGCTTCGAAAGCTCCGTGGGTTTCGTGTTGGACGAAGTGTATTTTGGTCGGGCGGCTTATTTTACCGAAGCGATGTTTGATGTTGACCGGGTGGAAGTCTTGCGCGGCCCCCAGGGCACCTTATTTGGCAAGAACACGGTCTCGGGTGTGTTCAGCGTCTACAGTCGTCCTGTGTCGCAGGAGTTTTCCGCCGATATTGAACTGCGTGCGGGTGAACGCGGCGAGCAGCGCATTGAAGCTGGCGCTGGCGGGATGCTGAATGAGTGGTTTGGTTTGCGTCTGTCGGCGCTGGAGTTCGAAAGTGACGGACAGTTAGAGAACCAGTTTTTGAATCGCGATGAGGAAAATCCTGACCAGGATGCCCAGCGTATTAAACTCAATTTTTTGCCTGGAGAGAGCACGGAGGTTGAACTGATTGCCGTGGAGTCAAAGACGCGCATTAATTACTGGCCTAAACAGTTAGCCAATCTTGATGCGGATACCCGTGCCTATCTGGATGATTTTGACCCGGCGATCGAAGACGATCCTGAAGATTTCAAAACCAGTTACAACGTTGACGGTGTGCTGGAGAAAGGCTCGCGCAGTTATACGGGGAAGTTAACCCACAGTTTTGGTGAAGTGGGCACCTTGTATAACCTTGATACGGTGCTGGTATATGGCACCAGTGATCTGTTTATCGAGCAGGATCAGGACCTCGATGTCTCGCCAGCCGATATCGCTACGCTCCTGAACCGCGAAGATTTCCAACAGGACACGCTGGAGTGGCGCTTTACCGGCGACGCGGCCAGTCTGTTTGGCTTGGGCAGCTCGCTGCAGTTTGTGGCAGGACTTTTCTACTTCGAGTCTGATTACCAGCTCGATGCAAGTGTTGTGCTGGGGCGTGATGTTGGTAGCTGGCTGGGGACCAATGATGCACAAATGCTGGCAGGCGACGACGCGCCGCTGCTTCCCGCCCTGCAGGTAGCGGCAGCAGCGACAACTAACGACCGGTACGATTTCGATTACCTGCAAAATACAAAGGCCTTGGCCCTGTTCGGCCAACTGACCCTGAACCTTGGCGATAGCTGGGTGATCACCCCCGGTGTGCGCATTAACCGCGAAAGCAAAAAAATCGATACCGCAGGCAAGGGTACTTGCGAGAGCAGCACGCCCTTGCCGCCAGTGAGTTGTGTCACGAGCCTGTTACTTGGTGCGAATGATTATTCCCTGAAAGATTTGGAACGCAAGGAGAGCGACGTTTCTCCCAAGCTGTCGGTTATGTACTACCTGAACGAGGATGTGAATGTCTTTGTGGGTTATAGCAAGGGCTTTAAAAGCGGCGGCTACAATTCAATTTCCTTTACTGGTGTTGATTTGGAATTTGAAGATGAGAATGCAGTCACCTTTGAGTTGGGTACCAAGGGCAGTTATCTGGATCGCAGTCTTAATATCAACGCCACTGTGTACCGAACTGAATACGAAAACCTGCAAGTACTGGCATTTAACGGTGTTTTCTTTGATGTCAGCAATGCGGCTACTGCGGTATCCCAGGGACTGGAAGTAGACTGGCAGTGGCTCACGCCCTGGGAGCCGCTATCACTACTCGGGTCGCTGGGTATTCTTGATGCCTATTACGAAGAGTACACCGGTGCGCCCGCGCCCGTTACCCAAGGAGTAGATACCAAGCAAGATTTGAGCGACGAGACCATTGCCTTTGCGCCTGAAAATAGCCTGATGATTAGCCCGACACTGACCTTTCCGCTATTTGATAATTTGCTCAATCTGAGCGCGGATATCATTCATCAGGGCGAGCAGTTTACCGACACCGATCTTGATCCTGCATCGCGGGTACCTGCCAACACCAAGCTGAATCTTCGGGTGGCCTTGCTCGATGGCGACGAGCGCTGGACGCTCACCGCGGGCATCAAGAACCTGGCGGATAAGCGTACCCAGAATCAGGTGGTGGACTCGGTATTTTTCCCCGGTACCTACTATGCCCAGCAAAACCCCGGACGTCAGGCCTACGCCGCACTGCGTCTGAGTTGGTAGTTGGTGAGCAATTTTGTGAACGATCCTCCGGGACGGGCACCCTCCGGAGAATAAATAAAAAAGAGTCGTTCAATCCTGCGACAGTGTCCGTCATATGCGGTAACAACTTCCTGATCGGAGATACCGCAATGAAAAAAACACTGGCACTCAGCACTATCAGCCTGGCCTTGGCCGCCTGCTCCTTTAATAATCCTGAAACCGTCGAAGTCGCGAGCAAGCCAAGTGATGCGCTGCCGCAACAACATGTTCTCGTTGAGCCGGAAACACAACTGCCGCAGCGCCGCGAGCAGGCGGCCAAAAGGCTGGCTGAAGAAATGGGGCACGCCAGTCATGCGCGAATTCAGGCCGCGCCGGCAACGGCGGGATACGCGCTAGCGGACTCCCGGTCGGCACCGGCCTACCACGATCGCGAGCGTTACAGCGAAACCACGGATAACGCCGTAAGGCGGGTTAGCGATGCACCTATGTCGACCTTCTCCATCGATGTGGACGCGGCCTCATTCAGTTTGGCTCGGCGCTTTTTGAAGGAGGGGCGCCTGCCACCAGCCGCCGCCATTCGCAGTGAAGAAATTATCAATGCGCTGGCTTACGAGCCGATGCGCGGCTTGTCGGCGCAGAATCCGGTGGGGGTCGAAACCCGTCTTATGAGCACGCCCTGGAACGTCGAAACACGGCTGTTACAGATTCGTCTCAATGCCTGGGAGCCCGAGCAGGCAGCGCTGCCCGACAGCAATTATGTATTTTTGATTGATGTTTCGGGTTCCATGCAGGGTGAGGATCGTCTCGGTCTTCTGAAGCGCGCCTTCTCAGTCATGCTGACTCGCCTCAAGCCGGGCGATACGGTGGCCCTGGTGACCTACGCGGCGGGCTCCCGAACGGTGCTTGAGCCGACTCCCGCCAGCGATAAACAAAAAATTCTCCTGGCCTTGGACGCACTCACTGCAGGCGGCTCCACTCACGCCAGTGACGGCATTCAACGTGCCTACCGCCTTGCGCAGCAGGCCTTTATTCAGGGCGGCAATAATCGCGTCATTCTGGCCACCGACGGCGATGTGAACGTTGGCCTGCAGGGCGATGAGCTGGTGAAAATGGTGGAAGCCCAGCGCGACCGGGGAATTTACCTGACTGTGCTGGGTGTGGGGCGCGGCAATTACATGGATGCGCAGCTGGAACCGCTGGCCGACCACGGAGATGGCAACTACTACTACCTCGACAGTTTCAAGGAGGCTCGTCGTGTGCTGGTGAGCGGATTGAAAGGCACAGCTTACACCGTAGCCAAAGACCTGAAGTTACAGGTGGAGTTTAATCCGGCCGTGGTTGCCGAGTACCGGCTGATCGGCTACAACAATCGCCAGCTTGCCGATGCTGACTTTAATAACGACGCCAAAGATGCCGGTGATATCGGCGCCGGGCACAGCGTTACGGCGATTTATGAACTTACGCTGGCTGATGACAAGTATCGCTTTGTTGACGAGCCGCGTTACGGCGGTAAAGGCAAAGAGCGGGGCAATAGCAGTGAATTGGCGCTGGTAAAACTGCGCTACAAGCACGCCGCCGGTGAAGCGAGTGTGCGCCGCGATCTGGTGGTTGCCAACTCGGGTCTGCGTGAGTTGCAAAAAACCAGTGAGGCGGTGGTGGCGGCAGCCTTTGCGGAAAAGCTGCGAAAGTCACCGTTTTTAGCTAACTACGCGTGGCCTTCACTGCAGAGTTTGGCGCTTAATTTGAATGCTGGCCGCGAGAATCATGCGGACCTGAAAGACATGTTGGACACAGCAGCTTTGCTGGAGGCCAGTCGAGGTTAATAAGCGCTCTGCAGCATATTAGCGTGTCGGGAAATGAAAGAGGGCAGCCGTTTGGCAGCCCTCTTTTTGGGTGCAGCTATTGGTACTCGCTGACACTTAGCCTTCGAGCTGAGCGGTGACTTTCTCGTAGGCATCGGCGTATTCAGTGAGCAAACGCATCATGACGCCACGAGTCGACTCAACGTTGTTGATCTGTCCAACCACCTGCCCCACCGGGTTAAAGGCCACTTTCTGGGTGTCGGCAACACCGGCGTATTTTGCAGTACGGCGAATACCGTCACCCGATACCAGTCCCTGTAAAGGCATGCCCAGAGGTTTGGGATTTTCGGGAGCTTCCCAGGCTTCGGTCCAATCGTTTTTCAGCATGCGGCAGGGTTTGCCGGTCCACGAACGTGAACGCACGGTGTCTTCGCTGCTGGCCTTGAGCAGTGATTCTTTTTGCGCGGGTTCGGCGTGGGCTTCCTCGACGGTTAACCACAGTGATCCCGTCCAAACGCCGGCGCAACCCAGAGCCATGGCAGCGAGCATTTGCTGGCCGGTACCAACACCACCGGCAGCCAGCACGGGGATGCCGTCAGCGGCCGCAACGGCCTGGGGCCAGAAGACGATAGAGCCCACGTCACCGGTATGGCCGCCACCTTCACCGCCTTGAGCCACGATAAAGTCGAGACCGGCCTCAACGTGGGAGCGAACCTGCTTAACCTTGCCACACAGGGCGCCGACCAGGCGGCCGCTGTCCTGAATCATTTTGACTTTGTCTGCTGGCGGTGTGCCGAGCGCATTGGCAATCATGACGCATTTTTTGCGCGTCAGGGCTTCCATCAGCAGGGGCGTCGCGGTGGCTTCGGTCCAGCCGAGCAAACCCATACTGGTGGTCCCGTCTTCCCAGGCCGGTACACCGTGGTCTTCCAGCAGTGTCTGGGCAAAGGCGATGTGCTCCGGAGGTACCATGCTATTAAGTTGGGCTTCCAGCTCTTCGGGTGACATGTCGCCCATGCCTTCGTATTTTTGCGGGATAACAATATCCACGCCATAGGGTTTGTCGCCAATGTGCTCGTCAATCCAGTCCAGCTCTTCTTTGAGCTGTTCAGCGGTGAAGCCCACTGCGCCCAATACGCCAATGCCACCGGCTTTGCTGACTGCCACGACTACGTCGCGGCAGTGGGTGAAGGCGAAGATCGGGTGTTCTATACCCAGTTTGTCGCAGAGTTCGGAACGCATAGTGCTTGTCTCCTGATAGGTCTAAACGGATTATTTGAGCTTGGGCGCAGTATTGCCGAGATACACCGGGCTCACAATGGCGGCATTTGCCAGATTTTAGTGATTATTTTGATCAGCTGGTGCTATATGGCTTTTGTCTGTTTTCTATTCGATTTACTATGAGCAACTGCCGTTCAAGATAGGCGTATATCAGGTTGATTTGATGATAGAAGAGCTAGATCACAAGGAAATCCGCGCCCGTCTAACCGAGCTACGCATTTTACACAGAGAAATTGACCAGAAAATACTCGATTTGCAGGAAAACCCTTTCGCAAATCAGTTGCAACTGCGCCGCCTCAAGAAGGAAAAGCTCTACGTCAAAGACTGCGTTGAACGCCTGCGCGCGCGCATCATTCCTGACCTGAACGCCTGATCTGCCTCTCCTATGCTTATTGACTTGGCCACACTGTCGCCCAATCGTATTTATTTCACCATGATCCAGACCCTGATACCGCGCCCCGTGGCCTGGGTGATCTCGGACAATGGTGAAGATAGCTATAATCTTGCTCCCTTCTCCTATTTCACGGGCGTTTGTAGCGACCCTCCTTTAATCATGTTGTCTATCGGCAAGAAGCCGGACGGCGAGATCAAAGACACTCGGCGAAATATTCTTGAACGAAAGCACTTTGTTGTCCACATCGCCCACCGCGAGCTGGCTGAGCAGGTCACCCGAAGCAGTGCCTCATTAGCTCACGGCGATTCGGAGTTGACGCGCAGCGGCCTGGCGACCGAAAGCTTCGCAGATTTTCCCCTGCCGCGGCTGAGCGACTGCCGTGTGGCTTATGCCTGCGAACTCTACGAACACCATGAAGTTGGTCCGCAGGCGGTTATTTACGGTCGGGTACGACAGATCTATATAAGCGATGATATTGCCAGCCAGGTTGACGGGCGCTTGCAGGTCGATGCACAGGCTTTGGACCCTATAGCGCGCCTGGGTGGCGAAGATTACGGTTTGCTGGGCGAGGTCATCAGCGTACCAAGACCGCGCTAGACAGATCTTCTGGCCTTTGCGTGTGAGATATATCTCACAATAAGCAGGGTGAATCTCCTCTGGTTTCGGCTTCCTGCAGCTCTGATACTACGCTCAGGCCAAGGATGGCCCTGTTGACTTGGCGAATTGACTCGCAGAGAACGGATTCAATTGAACGGACTCGGTCTGAACGGACTCGTAGCGAAAGGAATCGG